>DASTLD010000203.1:0-2213 GCA_035715345.1 Longimicrobium sp. | reverse complement strand
TGGTGCTGCAGGCGGGCGAGAGCCGCGACCACGTGACCATCGTGGACCGGCCGGTGGTGCTGGCGGCCAACAACCAGCCCGCCAAGATCGTGGTCGGCGAGCAGCGGCCGTTCGTGCAGCTGGAGCGCGCCACGGACGGCGGCGTGCTCGACCAGGTGGTGCAGTACAAGGACGTGGGGACCACGCTGGAGGTGCTGCCCACCATCAGCGCCGACGGCTACGTGCAGCTCCAGGTGCTGCAGGAGGTCAACAGCGCCTCGGGGTTCAACGAGTCGCTCAACGCGCCCATCATCTCCACGCGCTCCATCAGCACGGAGCTGCTGGTGCGCGACGGGCAGACGGCGGTGCTGGGCGGGCTTTCCGGGGTGCAGATGGACCGCGGCAGCGGCGGGGTGCCGGTGCTGTCCAGCCTGCCGCTGGTGGGGGGATTGTTCGGGCGCAAGAGCCGGCGCAACACGGACTCCGAGCTGTTCGTGTTCCTGACCCCGCGCGTCATCTACACGGACGATGACCTGACGGAGACCACCAGCGACGTGCGGACCAACACGCGCCACGTGCGCAAGGCCACCGGCCGCGTGCGCCCCATCGTCACCCCCAAGCAGCAGCCGGAGCCGGCCGCACCGGCTCCCGCGCCCGCACCGGCCGTGCCGCAGACGCCTCCGCCTCCGCAGCCGTAACAGCCTGGACTCACGCGGAGCCGCGGAGGACGCAGAGAACTTCTCCGCGTTCTCCGCGATTCGTGTCCCGCGTCAGTGGCCCAGAAGGCATGCCGTCCTGAACCGCGACAGCCACTCCTTCGTGTACTGCTGCGCGATCCGGCTCTTGGGGTGGGCGCCGACGGATGCAAGAAGCTCCTCCAGTGCGACCATGTGATCGCCGAAGCCGAGCGCCACGACCGCCCGGATGCACGCCTTGTCGGGGGAGCAGACGATCCACACCGAATCACCGCGAGCCTCCCGCGCGAGAGCGTGCGCCAGCAGGTCGCGCTCGCCTGCATCGAGGTCAGGGGCGTCCGGATAGGCCAGTACCAGGACTGCGCGTTCCACGTCGGTAACGGCATGTACGGCGGCGAGCCCGCTCAGGTCCTCCGCCGTGACCGTAACGTACCCGGGCCGGTGCGGCGCTCCGCGCTGCGTCTCGTTGCGGCACTCCTCCACGGTCTCGACGCGTCTGCCGCCCGCCAGCGCTTTCCAGCCGCGGATGCGCACCGCCTCGATGATGACGTTGGTATCGAGGAGGGCGGCCGGCGTGGAGGCCCGTCCGCTGGGAGTCGGCACGGGAGTGCTATCCCGCGAGGTCGTACGTGAGCGGGTGCCCGTAGGCGGTGCACAGCTCGCCCAGGTCCGCGACGGACAGTTCCAGCAGACCGGCCGCGCGGCGGAGAGAGAGCCGCCCCTCGTTGACCGCACGCGACACCAGCCCCACGAACCGTCGCGAGAACAGGCGCGGCTCGCGCTCCCTCCCGCGGCGGAGCGGCCGTACGACCAGCGACTCGGCCCTGGCGGCGGGGAGCAGCTTGAGGTTGGTCAGCCGCCACCGCAGCGCATCGCCGCTCACGCGCAGCTCCGACGCGGTGCGCGCAAGCCACGCCGCCACGTCCCCGCTTCCGCGCTCGCCCCAGCGCTTCGTCACGACCTCCGAGGGCATCAACAGCGCGCCGGCGAAGTTGTCCGCCAGGTACTCGACGCGGTTGCCCTTGCTCTTGCGAACTTCCCAGCCCTCCACCGTTGCCGGGGGCATCGCGTCCCAGGTGAGGATGTGGAAGAGCTCGTGCGCCAGGTCGAAGTACCGGCGGGCCGCGGACTCGCGCCGGTTGATCAGGATGGTGTCGTACCGGGGAAGATGCGCTGCGGCACCCGAGACCCCCTCCGGCGCGTCGACGTACAGGACCAGCGTGCGCAGGTGCCGGTCGATGGCGGGCTCCAGGCGCTCCGCCGGAACATCGCCCAGCTCCCACTGCTTTCCGAGCGCCTCGCCGGCAGCCATCGCCTCCTCGAACGAAGACTGCGGCGTCAACTGCAGCTTGAGCCCGAGAGGTCCGGGCGCCTCGCCCAGCCGGTTCGCCAGCTCCCGGTAGGTGGCTACCCAGCGGCCCGCACGCTCCTGGAACCCGGCTACGATACCGGGCTCCACGTCCTTTGTGCGGAAGTTGAACTGCGCCTCGCCCACGAGGCGATAGGGGTCCACGAAGGTGTCGACGGGAACGCCCAGCA
>DASTLD010000202.1:0-3624 GCA_035715345.1 Longimicrobium sp. | reverse complement strand
TAAGAGTCGATCCGACGGAAGCGCTCTACGGTCAGTCGGCCCCGGCGGTTTCAGCGCCGTCCAGGCCCATCATCTGCCGGTAGCGGCGCTCGCGCCAGAGCTGTGACGCCACCACCAGCACCGCGCCCATGCCCACCGTGCCCGCCGCCCACAGCACCGCCCAGGCGACGGTCTCCAGCGCGCCGCTGACCACGGGCACCCCCGCCAGCGCCACCAGCCGCGCCACCAGCAGCGGCGCCAGCAGCACCGCCAGGCCGGTCAGCAGGTACGCGTAGGCGTTGCGGTGGCGCGGCTCGTACCGCCCGCGCTGCTCCGCCGTGCGCTCGCCCAGCGCGTGGGCAAAGGCCACCACCCCGATGCCCGCCGCCGCGGCCACGGCCACCCAGAACAGCGGCACGAACACCAGCAGGAAGGGGATGCCGACGATGGTCAGCACCAGCGCCAGGATGCCCAGCACGAAGGCCGGCACCGCCAGGATGCTGGCCGTCAGCCCCACGCCGCCCGCCATCACCGGCGCGCGGCGCACCACGTCGCTCACGCGGTTCAGGTGCGGCAGGCCGTAGACCACCATGGCCACGCCCAGCCCGGCCAGCACCAGCCCCAGCGCCAGCGTCTGCACCAGCGCCTCCAGGCCGCCGCCCAGCCGCCCGGCGAAGCCGCGCGGCAGGTGCACCGCCGCGGTGCCGTTGTGCGGCTGGCCGCCGCGGCGGGTGCCCTCGTGCACCTGGCCGTGCACGCGGCCGCCGCGGTTGATCAGCTTGCCGCCGGTGACCACCGCGTCGCCGTAGACGGTGGAGCCCGGCTCCAGCACCAGGTTGCCGCCGCCCACCACCGCGTCGCCGTGCACCTCGCCGCGCACCGTGAGCGAGCCGCTGGCCACCACCACGTCGCCCTCGATGACCTGCGCCTGCTCCACCACGTGCTGGCCGCGGAACCACAGCTTGTCGCCGCGGTGCACGGACACGCCGTCGTGGGTGTGGCTCTGCGCCGCCAGCGAGGGCGCCGCGGCCAGCAGCAGCGCGAGCGCGGCGGAAGTCAGGCTACGCATGCAGCATCCCTCCCGCCGCCGGGCCGCGCAGCAGCCGCGTCATGGCCCAGGCGGAGACGGGCACCGCGGCGACCACCAGCAGGAGCAGCGCGGGCAGGCCGGCCACCGTGGGGCCGGGAATGCCGGCCAGCACGTCCGAGCCCCACTGGAACAGGCCGGTGCGGATCAGCGTCTCCGTGCCCTCCGCCATCAGGTTCCAGGCGACGTCGCGGGCCCAGCCGCGCACGCCGGTCCACAGCGCGCCCATGCCGGCCAGCGGGTTGGCGCCCATCCAGGCGCTCACGCCCAGCAGCGGCAGCACCGGCGCCAGCACCAGCACCAGCAGCCTGGTCCACCCGGCGCGGGTGCGCGGCAGCCAGCGCCGCGAGCGGACGGCGGCCGCGGCCGGCGCGGCGGCGTGGGCAAGCTGGACGCGCGCCATCACCCCCTCGGCAAAGCGGGGCGAGGGCGCCAGCGCGGGCAGCCCCTCCAGCGCGGCCACCAGGGCGCGGGCGCTGGCCAGCTCGGCGGAGCAGTGGGCGCACGAACGCAGGTGCTGCTCGGCAAAGCGGCTCTCCCTGTGAGAGAGCGCGCCCTCCGCGAGCTGCTCCAGCGTCCAGTACGGCAGATGTCCGGTGGCGTCCGTCACTGTGGCCTCGTCCGGTCCGTGAGATGGTTCATTGGCCGCCCCCTACGCGGGCGGGTGCGGCGGAGTTTCAGGATGCGTGCTCACGCGGCCCGCAGGTGCGCCAGGTGCTCGCGCAGCTCGTTGCGGCCGCGGTGGATGTACGTCTTTACCGTCCCCAGGGGAAGCGAGAGGATCTCCGCGATCTCCTGGTACTCGCGCCCGTCCACGTGGCGCAGCAGGATGGCGGCGCGGTACTCCGGCCGCAGCTTGCCGATGGCGGACTCGATCTCGCTGCCGAGCTGCTTGGCCTCCAGCAGCTCCTCGGGGTTCTCGTCGCGGCTGACCACGGTGATGCTGGTGGCCTCGATCTCGTCCGCGGAGAGCGCGTTGCGCGAGCCGTCGATGGACACGGTGTCCACCTCCTTCCGGCGGATCCAGTCGATCGTGAGGTTCGTCGCGATCTTGAAGATCCAGCTCGAGAACTTGTAGCGCGGATCGTACCGCCCGATGTTGTTGAACACGCGGACGAACGTCTCCTGCGCAAGGTCCTCGGCCTGCTCCCGGTCCCGGATCATCCGGTAGATGATCGAGAACACGGGCCGCTCGTAGCGCCCGAGCAGCTCGCGATAGGCCTTCTCGCTGCCCTGCTGGGCGCGAGTGACGAGCTCGTGGTCCGTGACCTGGGTTTCGTTCACCGCTTGCGTGGAAGGCCGTGAGATCCGGTCTTGCCGGGCGTGTTACGCGCTCTCGGCCCTGCGGGTTTCAGGGTGGACGCCAGGCTTGCCGGGGCCGGACGGGGGCGGTTAGGTTGCCGCGCCGTAATTCTAAGCCAGGGAACGCTCTTACGCGAATGCCGGACACCCACGCGCGCCCGTCGGCGCTGCCCGCGCCGGGAGAGAAGGCCGTGCAGGTGCGGCGGATGTTCGCCTCCATCGCCCCGCGGTACGACCTGCTCAACCACCTGCTGTCGCTCAACGTGGACCGCCTGTGGCGGCGCCGCGCGGTGGACCGGCTGGGGTGGGAGCGCGCGCCCGCGGGCACCTACCTGGACAACTGCGCGGGCACGCTCGATCTCGCCGTGGAGCTGGCGAAGCGCGAGGGCTTCCACGGCCGCGTGGTGGGCAGCGACTTCACCTACGCCATGCTGGAGAACGGCGCGGGCAAGACCGCGTCCGTCCCCGTGCGCCCGGCCTGCGCGGACGCGCTGGCGCTGCCGTTCGGCGACGCGGCGTTCGACGGGGCCACCGTGGGCTTCGGGGTGCGGAACCTGGCGGACCTGGACGCGGGGCTGCGCGAGATGGCCCGGGTGCTCAGGCCCGGCGCCCGGCTCGTGATCCTGGAGTTCACCACGCCGGGGTGGCAGCCGTTCCGCGGGCTGTACTTCTTCTACTTCCTGCGCGTGCTGCCGCTGATCGGCCGCATGGTGTCGAAGCATTCGTCGGCGTACTCGTATCTCCCCGAGTCCGTGCTGAGCTTTCCCGAGCCGCCGGAGCTGGCGCGGCGAATGGAGGCCGCGGGCTTCCGCGAGGTGGGGTGGAAGACGCTGTCGGGCGGCATCGCGGCGCTGCACTGGGGGGTGCGGTCGTGAGCGTGGGCGTCCGCGTCATCGCGGCCACGCTGCTGCTGAGCTTCTTCGCGTGCTGCGTGGGGTCCGCCATCCTGCAGCTCCTGGCCTGGAACCACGTGCGGACGGGGCAGGGGCCCACGCTGCGCGGCGTGTGGAAGCCGGACGACTACTTCGACGAGATCGGCCTGCGGCAGATGCGCATGGCCAAGCGGCTGCTGATCCTGGGCAGCGTGGCGTTCGTGACGCACGTGATCGTGCTGCGGCTGGGGTCCGGGTGAGGGAGTACGAAGTACGGGGTACGGAGTACGAAGTGGGTCGGTTCGGGGACCGGGATTGGTGCGCCGGGCCGCCGCCCGGCCGGCGGTTGAAACCGCGCCTCCAGAAGCACGAAGTCCGCCTGCG
>DASTLD010000201.1:0-2997 GCA_035715345.1 Longimicrobium sp. | reverse complement strand
GCGCATTTACGCGAGCCGATTTTCCGGCATCACCCGACGCGGGCCGTGGGGAAGTGGAGTTCCCACAGCGGGCTAGGGTTTTCCACGGTTCTCCACAGCAGTTAGTTTACATAATGCATATTATACGAAGTGGTGCAACAGTTGCCGGGAAGTCTTTGGGTTTTCCCGGATCCCTCTCAGGCTACACGTCCATGGCGCGCGCAATCTGGAAAGGCAGCATCAGCTTCGGGCTGGTGAACATCCCCGTCGGCCTGTTCTCCGCCGAGTCGCCCGACGAGCTGAGCTTTCACCAGCTCGACAAGCGCAACAAGTCCCGGATCGGCTATCGCAAGTACAACAAGGCCACCGGTGAGGAAGTCGAGAGCGACGTGATCGTCAAGGGCTACGAGTACGAGCCCGAGCACTACGTCATCCTGAGCGACGAGGACCTGCGCCGCGCCAACCCCGAGAAGACGCAGACGGTCGAGATCACGGACTTCGTGGACCTGGAGGAGATCCAGCCGACCTTCTACGACAAGCCGTACTACCTGGCGCCCATCGGCAAGAACACCAAGGGATACGCCCTGCTGCGCGAGGCGCTGCGGCGCACGCGCAAGGTGGGCATCGCCAAGGTGGTCATCCGCACCCGCGAGCAGCTTGCCGCGGTGGTGCCCCAGGGCGATGTGCTGCTGCTGGAGATCCTGCGCTACCCGCACGAGATCCGCTCCACCGAGGACCTGCCGGTGCCCGCCAGCAACGCCGGGCTCAACGAGCGCGAGCTGGAGATGGCGGAGAAGCTGGTGGAGGGCATGAGCGGCGAGTGGGAGCCGGAGAAGTACCACGACACCTACCGCGACGACCTGATGCAGCTCATCCAGGGGCGCATCGAGAGCGGCAACACCGACGAGCCGGACGAGACGCCCGTGGAAGAGGTGGCCGCCGGCGACCGCTCCGACGTGATCGACATCATGGCGCTGCTCAAGCGCAGCGTGGAGGCCACCAACCGCGGCGAGCGCGCCGAGGAGAAGCCCGCGGCCGAGAAGCCGGCGAAGAAGCCCGCCGCGAAGGCCGACAAGGCGAAGGCGGCCAGGGCCGACAAGGACGAGAAGAAGAAGCCCGCGGCGGCCACGAAGTCCGCCGACGCCAAGCCGCGCTCCACAGCCGCGGCCAAGCCGCGCGCCAAGACGCGCAAGAGCGCCTGACCCCGCACCGCCGACGCATGGGCCTCGACGAGTACCACCGCAAGCGCGACTTCAAGGCCACCGCGGAGCCACGAGGCGAGGTCCACGCGTCCGGACCCCGCCTCTCGTTCGTCATCCAGAAGCACGCGGCCAGCCACCTGCACTACGACTTTCGCCTGGAGCTGGACGGCGTGCTGAAGAGCTGGGCCGTGCCCAAGGGCCCCAGCCTGGACCCGTCCGTCAAGCGCCTGGCCGTCCACGTGGAGGACCACCCCATCGAGTACGGCACCTTCGAGGGCATCATCCCCCGCGGCGAGTACGGGGGCGGCACGGTCATGCTCTGGGACCGCGGCACCTGGACGCCCCTGGACGACGCGCGCAAGGGCTATCGCAAGGGCCACCTGCGCTTTGCCCTGCAGGGCGAGCGGCTGCGCGGCGCCTGGCACCTGGTGCGCTCGCGCCGCGCGCCCGAGGGCGAGAAGGAGCAGTGGCTGCTCTTCAAGTCGGAGGACGAGGAGTCCCGCCCGGAGGCCGAGGGCGTCATCACCGAGCAGGAGACCACCAGCATCGACACCGGCCGGACCATGGAGGAGATCGCCGCGGACGCGGACGCCAGGTGGGACTCGCGCGCCCCCGCCGCGGAGGCCATGGTCCGGACGAAGCCGGCGCCGAAGAAGCCCGCCGCGAAGAAGCCGGCCGGCAGGACCGCCGGATCGGGCGATGCGGCCCGCGCGGAGGTGCCCGGTTCGCGGAAGGCGGGCTTCCCCGCCGCCGTGGCGCCGGAGCTGGCCACGCTGGTGGACGAGGTGCCCGTGGGCGACGACTGGCTGCACGAGATCAAGTACGACGGCTACCGCCTGCTCTGCCTCAAGCGCGGCGGCCGCGTGCGCGTGGAGACGCGCAAGGGCAACGACTGGACGGGCCGCTTTCCCACCCTGGCCGCCGCCGTGGAGAGGCTGCCGGCGGAGACGGCCGTCCTGGACGGCGAGGTGGTGATGCTGACGCCGCAGGGCACCACCAGCTTCCAGGCGCTGCAGAACGTGCTCAACACCGGCCGCGAGGCGGACCTGGTGTTCTACGCCTTCGACCTGCTGTACCTGGACGGCCGCGACCTGCGCCCCGCCCCCCTGCTGGCCCGCAAGGAGGCGCTGCGCGGGCTGATGGCCGGCGCCGACGCGGCGGGCCCGCTGCGCTTCAGCGACCACATCCTGGGGCACGGCGAGGAGTTCTACCGGCAGGCGTGCCGCACGGGGCTGGAGGGCATCATCTCCAAGCGCGCGGACTCCAAGTACCAGGCCAAGAGAACGCGTGAATGGCTGAAGGTTAAGTGCGTGCAGCGCCAGGAGTTCGTCATCGGCGGCTTCACCGATCCCAAGGGGTCGCGCGGGCACTTCGGTGCGCTGCTGGTGGGCGTGCACGACGAGGGCGGCCGGCTGCTCTACGCCGGCAAGGTGGGCACGGGCTTCAACCAGGAGCGGCTGCGCGAGCTGTACGAGCGCATGGCGCCGCTGGAGCAGGCGGACTCGCCCTTCGCGGACCACGGCCGCCGCGGGCGCCGGCCGGCGGGTGTGCACTGGATCCGCCCGGAGCTGGTGGCGGAGCTGGAGTTCACCGAGTGGACGGAGGAGGGCAACGTCCGCCACCCCGTCTTCCAGGGCCTGCGCGAGGACAAGTCCGCCCGCGAGGTGGTCCGCGAGCGTCCGAAGGAGCTGCCCGCCGACGCGAAGTCCGGGGCCAAGCCGAAGCCCTCCAGGCCCGCCGCGGCGCGCTCCACCCCCTCCCCCACCGCGCGGCCGGTGCCGCGGTCCACGGCGCGCGCGCGGGCGCGCGGCAAGCC
>DASTLD010000200.1:0-8610 GCA_035715345.1 Longimicrobium sp. | reverse complement strand
AGGCGATGGCCGCGCACGCCGCCAGCCACGCGATGCCCGCCGCGTGCACCCAGCGCCGCGCGAGGACCGCGGACGCTCCCGCCCACGCCAGCATCAGCGCCACCAGCGGCACCGCCTGCAGCGCGTGGAAGCCGATGGCGTGCAGCGGCAGGATGCTGGCGCCGTCGCCCACCTCCGACCCGTTGGCCATGCTCATCCAGATGCCCGCCGCGAAGGCGCCGACCGTCGCGACGCTCGCGTAGCGCACCGCCAGCAGCAGCGGCCCGTCCGCCCCGTCCACGGCCCGACGGGCGATCTTCACGGCCAGCACCAGGAACAGGGCGACGAGGAACAGCGCCTCGATGCCGAAGGTCATCCCCAGGACCTGGTCCGTCGTGGTGCCCACCTGCGTGAAGCGCGGGTCGATACCGCGCGCTACCTGGACGTTTTCGATCGCGAAGCCATAGACCATCGCCGCCGCCAGCAACCCCGCCCACAGGCGCTCGCCCCGGCACCCGAAGCGCGCCAGCGGCAGCAGCAGGACCACCGAGAACACGTAGAAGCCCACGGCGATGTCGAACGTCATCGCCTTGTCCAGGTGCCCCTCCGCGCCCACCAGCGCGCTGCCGCGGACCGCGATGGCCAGCGCGCACGCCGCGCCCAGCGCCAGCCCCAGCACGCCCACGGCCGTCAGCGCCGCGTGGCGGCGGTAGACCGCCAGCGCGGCGAGCACCGGCGCCCGCACGGCGGCCACCACCCCGCCCGCCGGCGCCGCGGCGGCCGGCGCGGGCGCCTCCGTCTGCCGCTCGGTCTCACCCCTGCCACGGCGGGCGGCGCGGGCGGCCTGGTACGCCAGGAAGCCGAGCGGGCCGAACATCAGCGTCAGCAGCAGGATCACGGACTGCACGGGCAGCGGCACGGTGCGGTGGCGCAGGTTGTCGCGGTAGATCATGAGCGCCACGGCCTGGTCGAACGCCAGGATGTGGATCCACGCCACCAGCGCCAGGTCCGGGTTGCGCAGCAGCCCCGTCACCCCCTCCGCGCTGCCGAAGTCGCGCATGATGCCCGGCCCCAGCTCCGCCAGCAGCGGCACCAGGCCCACCACGTAGAGCAGCGAGAGGAAGACGGGGAACACCGCCGTCTCCGCGATCCACCGCGTGCCGCGCCAGGCGGGCAGCAGGATCAGCAGCAGCCAGCCCAGCATGGCGATGCCGGCCAGTTGGAAGAGTGTGAGGTACATGGGGCGTACGGGGGTGGAGGGGAGAGCGTGGGGGAGCCGCGGGGGCCTGAACGGACGAAGCCCCGGCCGGGTTTCCGCCGGGGCTTCCAAGGTAATGCAAAGACGCGGATCAGGACACGGAGCGCACCGTGAGCACGTACTGGCCCGTCTCGCCGCCGCTCAGCGAGTTGGCGCGGATCACGTAGGTGCCGGTCTCCGGCAGGGTGACCTCCAGCTCGCTGTCGGTGCCCTCGTCGCCGTCGTCGTTGGCGTCGATCTCCTCGAACTCGCCGCCCTCCATGCGCCCGAAGGCCAGGAAGGTGTCGAAGTCGTCGGAGCTCATGGTGATGACGAGCGTCTGGCCGGCGCGCCCGCGCAGGGTCCACAGCTCGTAGAAGGAACCGTCGCCGAGCAGGCCGTCGTCCTCCTCCAGCCGGCTGGCGGTCGCCTGGCCGATGGTGATGGGCCGCGGGGTGGCCGGACGCTCCTCGACGTCCTCGTCCTCGTCGATCACCACCACGTCGTCGTCATCGTCGTCATCGCCGCCACTGCCGCCGCGCTGCACGCTCAGGCGGTAGCTGCCGGTCTCGCCCTCGCTGAGGGAGTTGGCGCGGATCACGTACCAGCCGTCGTCGCCGGCGGTCACCTCGATCTGGCTGTCCGTGCCGCCGCCGCCGTCGTCGTCGCTCTCGATCTCGTCCCACTCGCCGTCGTCCATCCGCCCCCAGCCCAGGTAGGCGTCGAAGTCGTCCGAGCGCAGGGTGATGGTCAGCCGCTCGCCCTCGTCCACGCGGATGCGCCACAGCTCGTAGTAGGAGTCGTCGCCGGCGGTGGGGTCGCCCTCGTCCAGCTCGCCGCTCACCGTCTGCCCGACGGCGATGTCGCGCATGCGGGCCTGGCCCCCGTCCTCGCGGCCGGCGCCGCGCGCCTCCAGCGACAGCCGGTAGCTGCCCGTCTCGCCCTCGGAGAGCGAGTTCGCGCGGATCTGGTAGGTGCCGGCCTCGTCGGCGGTCCAGTCCACCTGCGAGTCCGTGCCGCCGGCGCCGTCGTCGTCCGTCTCGCAGTCGTCCTGGCACTCGCCGCCGCTGATGCGGCCCACGGCCAGGTACGCGTCGAAGTCGTCCGAACGCAGGGTGATGCGGAAGCGCTGCCCCGCCGCCGCGCGGAAGGTGTAGATGTCGTAGTGCGAGCCGTCGTCGAGCGTGGGGTCGCTGGCCGACAGGCTGCCGGTCACGGTGTGGCCCACCTGGATGCTGTTCTGCGCGGCCAGCGGAACGGCCGTCATCGCCAGCAGCAGGGGGATGAGGCTCAGCGTGCGCTTCATGGCTGGGTGCTTCTCACGGGGGAAGGGATCGTGCGCCGCGCGGGAGGGGTGCGGCCGGGCGGAGGAGTGGTGGCGTGTTACGCCGGCGCCGGACGTGTGTTCCCGCGAGCGGTAGCAGTGCCACCGCTCGCGGCGGCGGCACGGGAGCATAGGACGCCCGTGCCGCCGCCGCATGCACACGTGGGATCAGGCCACCATCAGCATCGGGTCTTCCAGGTACGCCCTGAGCGTGCGCAGGAAGTCCGCGCCGGTGGCGCCGTCGATCACGCGGTGGTCGCAAGACAGGGTGATACGCATGCGCTGCCGCACCGCCATCTGCCCGTCCTCGTCCGCCACCACCTTTGGGCCCACCGCGCCGACGGCCAGGATGGCGGCCTCCGGCGGGTTGATGACGGCGGTGAACTCCTCGATGCCGAACATCCCCAGGTTGGAGATGGAGAAGGTGCTGCCCGTGTACTCTTCGGGCTTGAGCTTCTTCTCGCGCGCCCGGCCGGCCAGCTCCTTGACCTCGCGGGCGATGTCGGTGACGCCCTTCTGGTCCGCGTCGCGCACCACGGGGGTGATGAGCCCCTCCTCCACCGCGACGGCCACGCCGATGTGCACCTGCTCGAACAGGTGGATGGCCTCGCCGGTCCAGGACGCATTCACGAAGGGGTGCTTCTTCAGCGCCATCGCGACCGCCTTGATGACCAGGTCGTTGGGGCTGACCTTGACGCCCTGGTCCGCGAAGCGGGTGTTGATGCGCCCGCGCAGCGCCATGGCCTGCTCCATGTCCACCTCGACCGTGAGGAAGAAGTGGGGGATGGGGCCAATGGACTGCGTGAGCCGCTTTGCGATGGTCTTGCGCATCTGCGACAGCGGGTGCTCGCGGAAGCGCGCGCCGCCGGGCTGCGCCGCCGCCTGCACCGGCGCGGGGGCCTGCGCGGCCGCCGCGGGCGGGGTCGCCGGGGCCGCGCCGCCGCCGCCCTGCGCCACCGCCTGTTCGATGTCGCGCTTGACGATGCGCCCGCCGGGGCCGCTGCCCTGCACGGACCCCACCTGCACCCCTGCCTCCGCCGCCAGCCTCCGCGCCAGGGGCGACGCCTTCACGCGCCCGTTGTCGCCCGGCGCGCCCGCGGCCTGCGCCTCCTCCGCGGCGGTCGCCTGGGGCTGCGCCTGCTGCGCGGGAGGGGCGGCCCCGGCCTTCGCTTCCGCCTCCTGCTCGGGCGCCGGTGCCTCGGCCGCCGCGGTGGCCGTCGCCTGCCCGGCGTCCGCGCCGCCCTCCGCCTTCTCCTTCGGCGCCTCGGCCGCGGCGGGGGCCGCCGCGCCGCCCGCGCCGCCGACCAGCGAGGCGATGTCCTCGTCCGCGCCGGCCACGACGGCGATCATGGTGCCGACGGCGGCGGTGTCGCCCTCGCCGATCAGGCGCTTGCGCAGCACGCCGGAGCCGCGGGCCACCAGCTCCATGGTGGCCTTGTCGGTCTCCACCTCGGCCAGGACGTCGCCTTCCTTGACCTCGTCGCCCTCGTTCTTGGTCCAGGTGACCAGGCGCCCTTCCTCCATGGTGGGGGAGAGGGCTTCCATGTAGACCTTCGTCGCCATCGTCCGTCGGTGCCGAAGTGCGTGAGTGCGTGAGTGCGTCAGTGCGGAACTGCGTGGGCGGCCACTCCCGCACTCACGCACTTCCGCACTCACGCACTATCTGTAGAGAACCCGGTTCACCTTCTCCACCACCATCTCCGCCGAGGGCTTGGCGATCTTCTCCAGCCCCTTGGCGTACGGCATGGGCACGTCCGCCTGCGTCACGCGCAGCACCGGCGCGTCCAGCTCGTCGAACGCCTCTTCCTGGATCATCGCGGCGATCGTCGCGGTGATGCCGCCGTAGGGCCAGCCCTCCTCCAGCAGCACCACGCGGTTCGTCTTCGCGACCGTCCTGAAGATGGCGTCCGTGTCCAGCGGGCGCAGGCTGCGCAGGTCCAGCACGTCCGCGCTGACGCCGTCCTTCTCGAGCTGCGCGGCCGCCTGCAGCGCCACGTGGATCATCTTGCCGTGGGTGATGATGGAGACGTCGCCGCCCTCGCGCTTCAGGTCCGCCACGCCCAGGGGAATGACGTAGTCGTCGTCCTCCGGCACCTCGCCCTTCAGGTTGTAGAGCATCTCGCCCTCGAACACGCAGACGGGGTCGTCGTCGCGGATGGCGGCCTTGAGCAGGCCCTTGGCGTCCGCCGGCGTGCCGGGGACCACCACCTTCACGCCCGGGTAGTGCGCCACCTGCGACTCCAGCGCCTGCGAGTGCTGCGCGGCCAGCTGCAGGGCGGCGCCGGTGGGGCCGCGGAAGGTGATGGGCATCCTGAACTGGCCGCCGCTCATGGAGCGCATCTTGGCCGCCGAGTTGAAGATCTGGTCGAACGCCAAGATGGCGAAGTTCCAGGTCATGAACTCGATGACCGGCCGCACGCCCGTCATGGCCGCGCCCACGCCCAGCCCCGCGAAGCCCAGCTCCGTGATGGGCGTGTCCACCACGCGCAGCTCGCCGAAGCGGTCCAGCAGGCCCTTGGACACCTTGTAGGCGCCGTTGTAGACGCCCACCTCCTCGCCCATGAGGAAGACGTCCGGGTCGCGCTCCATCTCCTCGGCCAGCGCCTGGTTCAGCGCCTCGCGATAGGTCACGACCGCCATCAGCGCCTCCCGTCGAAGTACAGGCGGCCGGCCACGTCCTCCTGCGCGTAGATCTCCGTGTACAGCTCGTCCGGCCCCGGCTCCGGCGACTTCTCCGCGAACTCGGCGCTCTCCTCGGAGATGCGCTTGACCTCCTCGTCCATCTTCTCCAGCTCCTCCTGGCTCAGGATGCCGGTGCGCGCCAGCAGGTCCGCGAAGATGCGGATGGGGTCGTTGGCCTTCTCCTTCTCCACGTCCTCCTTGGTGCGGTACACGCCGCTGACCGGGTCGGACATGGAGTGCCCCACGAAGCGGTAGGTGCGCGCCTCGATCAGCGTGGGGCCCTCGCCGGCGCGGGCGCGGTCCACGGCTTCCTTGGTCACGCGGTACATGTCCAGCACGTCCATGCCGTCCGCGACGGCGCTCGGCATCGCGTACGCGCCGGCCTTGCGGTAGATGTCGTACAGCGACGACGCGCGCTCCCAGGCCGTGCCCATGCCGAAGCGGTTGTTCTCCACGATCAGGATCATGGGCACCTTCCACAGCGCCGCCATGTTCAGCGACTCGT
The DNA here is from genome assembly GCA_035715345.1 of Longimicrobium sp. Classification (GTDB taxonomy): domain Bacteria; phylum Gemmatimonadota; class Gemmatimonadetes; order Longimicrobiales; family Longimicrobiaceae; genus Longimicrobium. Next base: position 2,883 of record DASTLD010000200.1, on the reverse strand, counting down.
GGAAGGCGCCCTGGTTGACCGCCGCCTCGCCGCAGTAGACCTGGATGACGCGGTCTTCCTTGCGGTACTTGATCTTGTACGCCACGCCCAGCGCCAGCGGGATCTGGCCGCCCACGATGCCGTGGCCGCCCAGGTAGTTCTTCTCGGCGTCGAACATGTGCATGCTGCCGCCCTTGCCCTTGCTGCACCCGTCGGCGCGGCCGTACAGCTCCGCCATGACCGCGCCGGGCTCGACGCCGCACTGCAGCGCGTGCACGTGCTCGCGGTAGGCGGTCATGACGTAGTCGTCGGGCCGCTGCGCGTGGATGGCGCCCACCGCTACGGCTTCCTGGCCGATGTACAGGTGGCAGAAGCCGCCGATCTTGCCCAGCGCGTACGCCTCCGCGGCCTTCTCCTCGAAGCGGCGCGCCAGCAGCATGTCGTACATCATGCGGCGCAGCTTGTCGGGCTCCAGGCCCTGCAGGCGCTCCTCGTCGCTGAGCTGCGGCTTCTCCGCCGTCTGCGCCTCGCGGTCGGGGCCGTTGCCGGCCTCGTGCGCCTGGGCGTCCGGCGCGCGGTCCTCCGGGCTCTCCGGGCGCGTGGTCTCTTCTCTTCGCGTCTTGGTCTCTGGCATCTCGTCTATCGTCCCGGCAAAAGCACCGGCGCCGTCCGGCTAATCCGGAAAGACGCGGCGGTAGATCTCCCCCATCGGCAGGCGCAGGCCCACCGACGCCAGCGGCACCTCGGCCTCCATCCGCACCACCACGGTCACGATCCAGAAGTCGCCGCTGCGGGTGTGCACCTCCACGCTCGGCTCGTACTGCGAGATCAGCGCGTACTCGCGCAGCCCCTCGATCCGCTTGTACGCCGGCGCCTTCTGCAGCCGGTCGCGGCGCTCCGTGGAGGCGGAGAGCACCTCGATGAGGAGCGTGGGGTTCACCAGCACGTCCAGCTCCTCGTCTTCGAACACCGCGTCGCCGCACACGATGGCGAGGTCGGGATAGGTGTACGCGTTCGCCGTCTCCACGCGCACGCGCAGGTCGGTCGCGAACACCTCGCACGGCCCGTCGCCAAAGCGGTTGCCGAGCGCCAGCACCAGGTTGCGGACGATGCGGTTGTGCGAGCGGCTGGCGCCCGCCATCGCCACGACCTCGCCGTCCCAGTACTCGCTGCGGTCCTCGGCCGCGCGCTCGCGGACCAGGTACGTCCCCGGCGGCAGCGTGGGTGTGTCCGTGGCCATGCGCACGCTCCCCTCAGCTTCAGCGACGGGCCGAAAGAGACCCGGCTCGATCTCTACCATGTCGCCCGTGAGGACCGTCGGCCCGCCGGGCGTAAATCCCCATGCCCTGAGCTCGTCGCGGTACGGCTGCCCCGTCTCGGGGTTCACACGCAGCGCGACGAACTCCCATCCCGCCCCGCTCCACGAGGCCAACTCCCAGAACTCGTCGACCGACAGCAGTCTGCGTTCCCCGAGGCTCTCGCAAAGCGCGACACCGAGCACCGGAGAAGCAGTCCGCGTCACAGGCTCCCGATCTGCACCAGGCGGGCGGGAGGGGCGGGGGCCAGCGCGGCGCGCGCGGCGGCCTCGGCCGCGTCGATCACCACCTCGCCCTCGTCCGGCTCCAGGATGTCCGTGATGCGCCCGGGGCCGCCCGCCTCCACCTCGCGCGCCTGCTCCTTCGCATGGTACGACGAGCGCACCAGCGGCCCCGCCTCCACGTGCCGGAACCCCAGCTCGGTCTCGCCGATCTCCTTCCAGCGCCGGAACTCGTCGGGCGTGACCCATCGGTCCAGCGGGACGTGGTGCGCGGAGGGACGCAGGTACTGGCCCAGCGTCAGGATGTCCACCGCGGCCTCGCGCAGGTCGCGCATGGACTGCCAGATCTCCTCCTCCGTCTCGCCCATCCCCAGGATGATGGCGCTCTTGGTCAGCATGCCCGGGTCCAGCTTCTTGACCGCGCCCAGGAACGAGATCGAGCGCCAGTAGCGGGCGCCCGGGCGCACGGCCCGCATCAGGCGCTCCACGGTGTCGATGTTGTGCGCCAGGATCTCCGGCTTCGCCTCGACCACGGTCCGCAGCGCCTCCTCGCGGCCGCGGAAGTCGGGGATCAGCACCTCCACGGAGCAGCCGGGGCGGCGTGCGTGGATCTGGCGGATGGTCTCCGCGTAGATGGCCGCGCCGCCGTCCGCCAGCTCGTCGCGGTTGACGGAGGTGATGACGGCGTGCTCCAGCCCCATCGCCACCACCGAGTCCGCGACGCGGCGCGGCTCGTCCCAGTCCAGCTCGCTGGGCATGCCGTGGGCGACCGCGCAGTACTTGCACGCGCGGGTGCACACGTCGCCCAAAATCATGAAGGTGGCGGTGCCGCTCTCCCAGCACTCGCCGATGTTGGGGCAGTGGGCCTCTTCACAGACGGTGTGAAGGCCCTGCGACCGCATGAGCTCCTTGAGCCGCAGGTAGTTGGGGCTGCCGGGCGCGCGCACCTTGAGCCACTCGGGCTTGCGCGCGCGGTGGCTCACCGGCTCGCTGCCGTCGGGGCGCGGCACGTTGACGGTCCCCTTGCTCTTGACGATCCCGTTGTCCTTGCCCGCGGGCGCGTAGCCGCGCTGCGGGGCCTCGGGCGCCTGGATGCTCATCTATGCGTCTCCGCGGGGGCCGGGCCCCCGCCGTGGATCATCCGGTTGCGAACGCGGGGCGGAGCGCGCGCTCGGCGGCTCCGCCCCGTCTGTGCGCGGGCCCGGCCGCGGCGCCCGCAAGCAGTGGGCCGGGCCGGGTGTCATGCGAATGCCCACAAGTTAGCCAACCGCACAAGCCCCCGCAAATCGGCTCCCCGCTCTGAACCGCGCTCAGTCTATCCGCTTCGCGGGTGCGGGGCAACATTGATCCGACTGAGAACAAAACGA
>DASTLD010000199.1:0-11818 GCA_035715345.1 Longimicrobium sp. | reverse complement strand
GGACGCGCGCGCCAACCGCATCGCCGGCCTGCTGCGGGAGATGGGGGTCGGGCCGGAGACGCGCGTGGCCCTGTGCCTGGAGCGCGGGCCGGACCAGGCCGCGTGCGCCCTGGCGGTCGTCAAGGCCGGCGGCGCCTTCGTGCCCCTGGACCCGGCGCACCCCCGCGACCGCCGCGCCTGGCTGATGGCGGACTCCGGCGCGTCGCTGCTGGTGGCCACCCGCGACCTCGCGGACGGGCTGCCGGAGGCGCCGCGCGTGCTGGTGCTGGACGAGGCGGAGGACCGGATCGCGGCCGCGTCGCCCGCCAGCCCGGAGGTGGAGGTTCCGCTGGAGGCCGCGGCGTACGTGGTCTACACCTCCGGCTCCACCGGCACGCCCAAGGGCGTCCTGGTGCCCCACCGCGGCATCGGCGCCATGCACGGCTTCGCGGACGCCATGGACGTGGGCCCCGGCAGCCGGCTGCTGCAGTTCTATTCCTTCTCCTTCGACATGTTCGTGATGGAGACCACCGTGGGGCTGACCCGCGGCGCCTGCCTGGTGATGGGCAACCCCGAGCGCATGCGGCCGGGGCCGGACCTGGTGGCGCTGATGCGGTCGGAGCGGGTGACGCAGTCGCTGATCTCCCCCGCGGTGCTGGCGGTCATGCCCGAGGGCGAGCTGCCGGACCTGCACACCATCATCAGCGGCGGCGAGGCGCTGCCGCCCGAGACGGTGACCCGCTGGGGCGCGGGGCGGCGGCTGCTGAACGGCTACGGCCCCACGGAGTGCACCATGGGCGCGACCGTCTCCGGCCCCGTGGACGGCGAGCGGCGCCCGCCCATCGGCCGCGCCATCCCCGGCTATACCACCTGGGTGCTGGACCCGGAGATGCGCCCCTCCCCCGTGGGCGCGCCCGGCGAGCTGTACCTGGGCGGCGTGGGCGTGGCGCGCGGCTACCTGGGGCGGCCGGGGCTGACCGCCGAGCGCTTCGTGCCGGATCCCTACGGCGGTGAGCCCGGCGCGCGCCTGTACCGCAGCGGCGACCGCGTGGCCTGGCGCGGCGACGGCCAGCTCGACTTCCTGGGCCGCGTGGACGAGCAGGTCAAGATCCGCGGCCACCGCATCGAGCCGCGCGAGGTGGAGGCCGTGCTGCGCGCGCACCCGGACGTGCACGCCGCCGCCGTCATCGCCCGCGAGGACCGCGGCGAGAAGCGGCTGGTGGGCTACGTGGTGGCCCGCGAGGGGGCGGACCCGTCGCCCGGCGCGCTGCGCGAGCACGTGGCCGCGCGCCTGCCCAACGCCATGGTGCCGTCCGCGGTGGTGCGCATCGAACGCATCCCCCTGAACACGCACGGCAAGCTGGACGTGCGCGCGCTGCCCGCGCCGGACCTGTCGGACTCCGGCACGGAGCACGTGCCGCCGCGCACGCCCACGGAGCAGGCGCTGGCGGCGCTGTGGGCGGAGCTGCTGGGCGTGCCGCGGGTGGGCGCGGAGGACAGCTTCTTCGACCTGGGCGGGCACTCGCTGCTGGCCACGCGGCTGGTCTCCGCCCTGCGCCTCAAGCTGGACGTGGAGCTGCCGCTGCGCGACGTGTTCGACGCGCCCCGGCTGTCCCAGCTCGCGGACCGCATCGACGTGGTGCAGGCGGAGTCGCTGGCGGCGCTGGGCGCGGAGCTGGAGGGGCTGTCGGAGGACGAGCTGCGCACGCTGCTGGACGAGACGGCGGCCGCGGCGGCCCCGGCGGAGCAGGGATGACCACGGACCTGCTCAAGCGGCTGGCGGAGCTTCCGCCCGAGCAGCGGCGCCTGCTGGAGGCGCGGCTGCGGGTGGCGCGCGCCCGTCCCGCGGCGCCGGAGCTGGCCGCCCTGCCGCGCGGGGAGGCGGAGAACGTCTTTCCGCTCTCCTTTGCGCAGCAGCGGCTGTGGGTGCTGGACCGCATGGACCCGGGCAGCGCCGCGTACAACGTGCCCGTGCCCCTGCGCCTGCACGGGCCGCTGGACGTGCGGGCGCTGGAGCGCGCGCTGGACGCGCTGCGCCTGCGCCACGAGACGCTGCGGACGACGATCACCGAGCGCGACGGCGCGCCCGTGCAGGTGGTGCACCCGTTCGTCCCCGTGCCGCTGGAGGTGGTGGAGGCGGACGAGGCGGAGGCGCGGCGCATGGCGGAGGCGGAGCTGAACCGCGGCATCGACCTGGAGACGGGGCCGCTGCTGCGCGTGCGGCTGATTCGCATCGCCCCCGACGACCACCTGCTGACGCTGGTGGTGCACCACGCGGTCAGCGACGGGTGGAGCACGGGCGTGCTCAACCGCGAGCTGGCCGCGCTGTACGAGTCGTACCGCGCCGGGGCGGAGCCCGCGCTGCCGCCGCTGCCGCTGCAGTACGCGGACTTCGCCGCGTGGCAGCGGCAGTCGCTGGAGGGCGAGGCGCTGGAGCGGCAGATCGCCTTCTGGCGCGACGCCCTGGCCGGCGCGCCGCCCGCGCTGGAGCTGCCCGCGGACCGCCCGCGCCCCACCGTGCCCTCGCTGCGCGGCGACCGGCTGGGTTACGAGATCCCGGCGGAGCTGGGCGAGCGGCTGGCGGCGCTGGCGCGCGCGGAGGGCGCCTCGCTCTTCCACGTGCTCACCGCCGCGTTCCGGGTGCTGCTGGCCCGCCACTCGGGGCAGGACGACGTGGTCATCGGCTCGCCGGTGGCCGGGCGCACGCGCGCGGAGGTGGAGGGGCTGGTGGGCTTCTTCGTCAACACGCTGCCGCTGCGCACGCGCCTGGACGACGACCCCGGCTTCCGCGAGCTGGTGCGCCGCGAGCGCGGCACCGTGCTGGACGCGGTGCAGCACCAGGACCTGCCCTTCGAGCGCATCGTCGAGGAGCTGCGCCTGCCGCGCGACACGTCGCGGCACCCGGTGTTCCAGGCCGTGCTGGGCCTGTCGCAGGCGGGGGACGGGGACGGGCCCGCGCTGGCCGGGCTGCGCATCGAGCCGGAGGACGTGCGCTTCGGCGCGGCCAAGTTCGACCTGATGCTCGACGTGCACCAGCGGCCGGAGGGGCTGCTGGTGATGCTGGAGTGGGCCACGGACCTGTTCGACGAGCCCACCATGCGGCGCCTGGTGGAGCACTTCCACCGCCTGCTGGACGATGCCGCCGCCCGCCCGGACGCCCCCGTCTCCGCGCTGGAGATGGCGGGCGATGAGGAGCGCGCCTCGCTGGCCGCCTGGACCGCCGCGCCGCGCGACTATCCCCGCGACGCGACGATCCACGGCCTGTTCGCGGAGCAGGCCGCGCACACGCCGGACGCCGTCGCCCTGACCTTCGCGGGCGCGTCGCTCACCTACGCGGAGCTGGACGCCCGCGCGGGTGCGGCGGCGTCCGCGCTGCGGGCGATGGGCGTGGGTGCGGGGACGCCGGTCGGCGTCGCCGTCGAGCGCTCGGCCGAGCTGATCGTCGCGCTGCTGGCGGTGCTGAAGGCGGGGGGATGCTACGTCCCGCTCGACGCCGCCTATCCCGCGGAGCGCCTGGCGTTCATGCTGGAGGATGCCGGCGTCGCCGCGCTGGTGGTGGGCGATGCGGTGCCGGACGCGCTGCGTTCCTTCTCCGGGCCCGTGCTCGCGGTGCGTGAGGTGGGCGATGCGGGGGATGCGATCGTCCCCGCGGAGGTGGGTCCCGAGTCGCCGGCCTACATCCTCTACACGTCTGGATCGACGGGGACGCCGAAGGGGGTGGCCGTGCCGCACCGTGCGGTCGTCCGGCTGGTGCGGGAGACCAACTTCGCGGCGCTGGGGCCGGACCAGACGATCCTGCAGCTCGCGCCGATGGCGTTCGACGCCAGCACGCTGGAGGTGTGGGGCGCGCTGCTGAACGGCGGGCGCCTGGCGATCTTTCCGCCGCACGCGCCGTCGCTGGACGAGCTGGGCGCGTTCCTGCGCGAGCAGGGCGTCACCACGGCGTGGCTCACCGCCGGTCTCTTCCACCAGATGGCGGACGCGGAGCTGGACGCGCTCGGCTCGCTGCGCCAGCTCCTGGCCGGTGGCGACGTGCTGTCCGTCTCGCACGTGCGGAAGGTGCTGGAGCGGCATCCGCACCTGCGGCTCATCAACGGCTACGGGCCCACCGAGAACACCACCTTCACCACCACGCACGCCATCACCCTGGCGGACACCGAGCGGCCGTCCATCCCCATCGGCCGCCCGATCGCCAACACGCGTGTGTACGTGCTGGACCGCCACGACCGGCCGTGCCCCGTCGGCGTCCCCGGCGAGCTGGTCGCCGCGGGAGACGGGCTGGCGCTGGGCTACGTGAATCGCCCGGAGCTGACGGCGGAGAAGTTCGCCACGCTGGAGATCGCGGGCCGGGCGGAGCGCGTGTATCGCACCGGCGACCGCGTGCGCTGGCTGGAGGACGGCACGCTCGAGTTCCTGGGCCGCGCGGACGAGCAGGTCAAGGTGCGCGGCTTCCGCATCGAGCCCGGCGAGGTGGAGGCCGCCCTCCGCGAGCACGCCGCCGTCGGCGACGCGGTCGTCATCGCCCGCGCGGACGGGGCGGACAAGCGGCTGGTGGCGTACGTCACCGCGCGGAACGGGATCACCCCCGAGCCGGCGCAGCTGCGCGAGTCGCTGCGCGGGCGGCTGCCGGACCACATGGTGCCGGGCGCGTTCGTGGTGCTGGACGCCATCCCGCTCACGCCCAACGGCAAGGTGGACCGCCGCGCGCTGCCGGAGCCGGAGGCGCGCCCCGTGGAGGCGTACGCCGCCCCGCGCGACGAGACCGAGGAGGCGCTGGCGGCCATCTGGGCTGAGGTGCTCAAGACCGAGCGCGTCGGCATCGACGACGACTTCTTCGTGCTGGGCGGCCACTCGCTGCTGGCCACGGAGGTGGTCTCGCGCATCCGCCAGCGGCTGGGTGCGGACATCCCCCTGCGCGCGGTGTTCGAGGCGCCGACGGTGCGCGCCCTCGCGGCCCGCCTGGGCGCCGCGGCGGACCAGGGTGGCGCGCCCGCGGGCCCCATCCCCCGCGCGGACCGGAGCGGCGACCTGCCGCTGTCGTTCGCGCAGGAGCGGCTGTGGTTCCTGGACCAGCTCGACCCCGGCTCGCCGGTCTACAACATCCCCGTCGCGCTGGAGATCGACGGCCCGCTGCACGTACCCGCGCTGGTGCACGCCGTCGCGGAGATCGTGCGCCGCCACGAGGCCCTGCGCACCTCGCTGCTCCCCGGCGAGGGCGGTCCCGTGCAGCGCGTGCTGCCGCAGCCCGAGCTGGAGCTGCGCATCGACGACGTATCGCATCTCCCCGAAGCGGCGCGGGCGGAGGCGGTGGAGGCGCTGGTGGCGGACGAAGCGCGCGCTCCCTTCGACCTCGCGGAGGGGCGGATGCTGCGCGGCCGGCTGGTGCGGAGCGCCCCGGAGGCGCACGTGCTGGTGCTGGTGGTGCACCACGTCGCGGCGGACGGCTGGTCCACGGGCGTGCTGTTCCGCGAGCTGAGCGCGCTCTACAACGCGTTCCTGCGCGGCGAGCCGTCGCCGCTGCCGGAACTGTCCATCCAGTATGCGGACTTCGCGGCGTGGCAGCGCGGCTGGCTGCGCGGCGCGGAGCTGGAGCGGCAGCTCGCGTACTGGCGCGGCGGCCTGGCCGGCGCGCCCGCGGTGCTGGACCTGCCGTCGGATCGGCCGCGTCCCGCCGTGCAGGACCTGGCCGGCGGCACCGTCCACCGCACCTTCGCGCCGGACGTGGTGGCCGGGGTGCGGGCGCTCGCCGCGGACGAGGGCGCCACGCTGTTCATGGGCCTGCTGGCGGCGTTCACGGCCGTGCTGGCGCGCTGGTCCGGGCAGGACGACGTGGTGGTCGGCACCCCCATCGCCAACCGCACGCGGCCGGAGCTGGAGCCGCTGATCGGCTTCTTCGTCAACACGCTGGCGCTGCGCACGGACCTGGCCGGCGAGCCCGGCTTCCGCGCGCTGCTGCGCCGCGTGCGCGAGACCACGCTGCAGGCGTACGCGCACCAGGACGTGCCGTTCGAGAAGCTGGTCGAGGAGCTCAAGGTGGAGCGCAGCCTGAGCCACTCGCCGCTGTTCCAGGTGATGTTCTCGCTGCAGAACGCCCCCGGCGGCGAGCTGGAGCTGGGCGATGCGCGCCTGCGCGGGCGGCCGGCGGAGGCGGGCACCTCGCGCTTCGACCTGACCGTGCAGACGGTGGAGGACGGCGAGGGCGGGCTGTTCTGCGGCGTGGAGTACGCCGCCGCGCTCTTCGACGCCGCCACGGTCGAGCGCCTGCTGGACCACCTCGAGGCCCTGCTGCGCGCCGCCGCGGCGGACCCCGACGCGCCGGTCTCGTCGCTGCCCATCCTGTCCGACCGCGAGCGGTCGCGGGTCCTGCGCGAGTGGAACGATACGGATGGCCCCGCAGGCGATGCCGCCGTCGTGCACGACCTGTTCGCGGCGCAGGCGGCGCGCACCCCGCACGCCCCTGCCGTCGAGCTCGCCGGCGAGCGGTGGACGTACGCGGAGGTGGACGCGCGCGCCAACCGGCTGGCACGGCGGCTGGCGGCACTGGGCGTGGGCCCGGATTCGCGCGTGGCCGTCTGCCTGGAGCGCTCGCTGGAGATGCCGGTGGCCGTGCTGGCGGTGCTCCGCGCGGGCGGCGCCTACGTGGCGGTGGACCCCGCGTATCCCGCGGAGCGCGTGGCGTACATGCTGGAGGACAGCCGCGCCTCCGTGCTGCTGACGACGTCCGCCGTCGCCGCGCGCCTGCCCGCGTCGCACACGCCCGTGCTGCGCCTGGACGCCGACGCGGACGCCATCGCCCGCGAGAGCGGCGGCCCGCTCCCCGCGACCGCGCATCCGGACGCACTGGCCTACGTCCTCTACACCTCCGGCTCCACCGGCCGGCCCAAGGGCGCCGCGCTGCCGCACCGCGCGCTGGCCAACCTGCTGCGCTGGCAGCTCGCGCGCTGGGGCGATGAGGCCGCCGCGCGCACGCTGCAGTTCGCGTCGCTGTCGTTCGACGTGTCGTTCCAGGAGATCTTCGCCACCTGGGCCGCGGGCGGCACGCTGGTGATGATCGGCGACGACGAGCGCCGCGACGCCGAGCGGCTGCTGGCGCACCTGCGCGAGCACCGGGTGGAGCGGCTGTTCCTGCCCTTTGCCGCGCTGCAGAACCTGGCCGAGGTGGCGGAGGGCGCCGACGCGCGCCTGCCCGCGCTGCGCGAGATCGTGACGGCGGGCGAGCAGCTCCGCGCCACGCCGCAGCTCCGCGCCTTCTTCCGCGCCAATCCCGGCTGCACGCTCGACAACCAGTACGGCCCGTCGGAGACGCACGTCGTCAGCGCGCACCGCCTCGCCGGCGATGCGGACGCGTGGGAGGCGCTGCCGCCCATCGGCCGGCCCATCGCCGGCACGCGGCTGTACGTGCTGGACGCGCGCATGCAGCCGTGCCCCGTGGGCGTCCCCGGCGAGCTGTACGCCGGGGGCCAGGCGCTGGCGCGCGGCTACCTGGGCCGGCCGGGGCTGACGGCGGAGAAGTTCGTCCCCGACCCGTTCAACGGCGCCCCCGGCGCCCGCCTGTACCGCACCGGCGACCGCGCCCGCTGGCGGGCGGACGGGGAGATCGAGTACGTGGGCCGCACGGACTTCCAGGTCAAGATCCGCGGCTTCCGCGTGGAGCCCGGCGAGGTGGAGGCGGCCCTCGGCGCGCACCCCGCCGTGCGCGAGGCGGCCGTCGCCGTGCGCGGCGAAGGCGCCGACCGCCGCCTGGTGGCGTACCTGGTGCCCGGCGGCAGCGCGCCGTTCACGACCGACGAGCTGCGCGCGCACCTCGCGTCGCGCCTGCCGGAGTACATGGTGCCGTCCGCGTGGGTCACGCTGGAGGCCATGCCGCTCACGCCCAGCGGCAAGGTGGACCGCCGCGCGCTGCCGGAGCCGGACCCCGCCGCCGGCGCCGCCGGCCGCGTGCCGCCGCGCACCCCCGCGGAAGAGGTCGTCGCCGGCATCTGGGAGCGCGTGCTGGGCGTGCGCCCCGGCGTGCACGACGACTTCTTCGCGCTGGGCGGGCACTCGCTGCGCGCCACGCAGGTGGTGTCGCGCGTGCGCCAGGCGTTCGGGGTGGAGCTGCCGCTGCGCGCGCTGTTCGAGGAGCCCACCGTGGCCGGCCTGGCGCGGCGCGCCTCCGCCGCCCGCGCGGGCGACGCCTACCGCGCCACGCCGCTCCAGCCGATGCCGCGCGGCGACGCCATCCCGCTCAGCTTCGCGCAGCAGCGCTTCTGGTTCCTGGACCAGCTCGGCGCCGCGCGCGCCGCCTACAACATGCCGCTCTCGCTGCGCCTGCGCGGCGAGCTGGACGCGGAGGCGCTGCGGCGCGCGCTGGACGGCGTCGTCGCCCGGCACGAGTCGCTGCGCACCGTCTTCCAGGCGCGGGCCGAGGGGCCGGTGCAGGTGGTGCTCCCCGAGCTGCGCATCCCCCTGCCGCTGCACGACCTGTCCGCGCTGCCGGAAGCCGAGCGCGAGGCGCAGGCGCGGGAGATCGGGGACGACGAAGCGCGCGCGCCTTTCGACCTCGCGGCGGGGCCGCTGCTGCGCGCGCGGGTGATCCGCATCGCTCCCGACGAGCACGTGCTGCTGCTCACGCTGCACCACGTCGTGGGCGATGCGTGGTCGCTGGGCGTGTTCTTCCGCGAGCTGGCCGCCTTCTACGCCGCCGCGCGGGAAGGCCGCGATCCGGGGCTGGCGCCGCTGCCGGTGCAGTATCCCGACTACGCCATCTGGCAGCGCGAGCGGCTGTCCGGCGGCCTGCTGGAGCGCGAGCTGGCGTTCTGGCGCGGAATGCTGGCGGACGCGCCCACGCTGGCGCTGCCCACGGACCGCCCGCATCCCCCGGTGCAGAGCTTCCGCGGCGCCACGCACTCGTTCGCGCTGCCGGCGGAGGTGGCGGTCGGCGTGGCCGAGCTGGCCAGGAAGCACGGCGCCACGCCCTTCATGGTGCTGCTGGCCGCGCTGGACGTGCTGCTGTTCCGCTGGTCCGGCACGGACGACGTCGTGGTCGGCTCGCCGGTGGCGGGGCGCACGCCGGAGCAGACGGAGCCGCTGATCGGCGTGTTCCTCAACACGCTGGCGCTGCGGACGGACCTGTCGGGCGATCCGACCTTCGCGGAGCTGCTGGGCCGTGTGCGCAATGCGACGCTGGACGCGTACGCGCACCAGGAGATCCCGTTCGAGCGGCTGGTGGAGGCGCTGAACGTGGAGCGCAGCCTGGCGCGGCACCCGCTGTTCCAGGTGATCTTCTCGATGGTGCCTCCGGAGACCGGCACGGAAGAGGTGCTGCCGGGCCTGGAGGCGCAGGCCGGCGAGGGCGACACCGGCACCAGCAAGGTGGACCTGACCCTGGCCGTCGCCGAGGACGAGAACGGCCTGCGCTGCGCCCTCCAGTACGCCTCCGACCTGTGGGACGCGTCCACCATCGTGCGGATGGCGGAGCACTTCGGGGTGATGCTGGCCGCGGCCGTGGCCGATCCGGCGCGCCCCGTCTCGTCGCTGCCCCTGCTGGGCCGGGACGAGCGGCGCCTGCTGGACGCGTGGAACCGGACGGACGCGGACCATCCCCCGATCCCCGTCCACGAGAGCGTCGCGGCCCGGGTGGCGCGGCGTCCGGACGCGCCCGCGGTCGTGTCCGCGGAGGGAACGCTGACGTACGCGCGGCTGGACGCGGACGCCAACCGCCTCGCGCACCGGCTGCGGCGGCTGGGGGTGGGGCCGGACGTGCGCGTGGGCGTGCTGCTGGAGCGCTCCGCCGTGCTGGTGACGGCGGAGCTGGCGGTGCTGAAGGCCGGCGGCGCCTACGTCCCGCTCGATCCCGCCGCCCCGCCGGAGCGCATCGCCGGCATGCTGGAGGACGCCGGCGCGACGGTGCTGCTGACGCGCGCCGCGCACCGCGGCCGGCTTCCCGCCGTCGCCGCGACCGTCATCGCCCTGGACCAGCAGTGGGCGGAGCTGGCCGACGAGCCGGAGACGGCGCCGCCGGTGCGCGTCGATCCGGACCACCTGGCCTACGTCATCTACACCTCCGGCTCGACCGGCACCCCCAAGGGCGTCGGCGTGCCGCACCGCGGCCTGTCCAACCTGGTCGCGTGGGATGCGGCGGACCTGGGGATGTCGGCCGGCGACCGCGCGACGCTCATCGCCAGCCCCGCCTTCGACGCGAGCGCGTGGGAGACGTGGTCGGCGCTGGCCGCGGGCGCCGCGCTGCACGTGCCGCCGGACGAGGTGCGGGCGGATCCCCCCGCGCTGCTGGCGTGGCTGGAGCGCGAGGGCATCACCCGCAGCTTCCTGCCCACGCCCGCCGCGGAGGCGGTGCTGGAGGCGCTGGAGCACGGCGCGCCGCGTCCCGCCGCGCTGCGCACGCTGCTGGCCGGGGGCGATGCGCTGCGCCGCCGCCCGCCGGCCGGGCTGCGGCTGTTCAACCTGTACGGCCCGACGGAGAACAGCGTCATCAGCACCGCGGCCGAGGTGGCGCCGGACGCGCCGGGCCTGCCGCCCATCGGCCGCCCGGTGCACAACCACCGCGCCTACGTGCTGGACGCGGCGCTCGCGCCCGTGCCCGTCGGCGTCGCGGGCGAGCTGTACGTGGCGGGCGCGGGGCTGGCGCGCGGCTACCTGGGCCGCGCGGGGCAGACCGCGGCGGCGTTCGTCCCCGACCCGTTCGCCGCGGAGCCGGGCGCGCGCATGTACCGCACGGGCGACCGCGTGCGCTGGCTGGCGGACGGCGAGCTGGAGTTCCTGGGCCGCGCGGACGAGCAGGTCAAGCTGCGCGGCTACCGCATCGAGCCGGGGGAGATCGAGGCCGCGCTGCTGGCGCACCCCCGCGTGGCGCAGGCCGCCGTCGTGGTGCGCGGCGAGGGCGGCGCGCGCCGGCTGGTCGCCTACGTCGCACCGGGCGCGGGGGACGATACGCCGCCCGTGTCCGAGCTGCGCGCGCATCTGGGCGAGCGGCTGCCGGACTACATGGTGCCGGCGGCGTTCGTGGCGCTGCCGGAGCTGCCGCTCTCGCCCAACGGCAAGGTGGACCGCCGCCGCCTGCCGGAGCCTGCGGCGCAGGACCGGGCGCCCGCCGCGGCGCCGCAGAGCGCGCTGGAGCGGCGGATCGCGGCGGTGTGGCGGGAGCTGCTGGAGGTGGAAGAGGTGGGGCTGGACGACAACTTCTTCGAGCTGGGCGGGCACTCGCTGCTGATCGCGCGCATGCAGGCGCGGCTGCGCGAGGCGCTGGAGCGCGAGGTCTCCATCGTGGACCTGTTCCAGTTCCCCAGCGTGGGCGCCCTGGCCGCGCACCTGGAGGCCGCCGCGCAGCCCGCCGCCCCCGGCGACGCCGCTCGCGAGAGCCAGGACCGCGCCGCCACGCGCCGGGCCATGATGGCAAGGCGCAGGGGGCGGTAGGGCAGGGGTCTGCGTGGAGCCCCCTCCCCCGCGGAGCGGGAGAGCGGGGGAGCCAGGCTGGTGAGCGGGGCGGTGGTTTGCGCGGAGACCGGCCGGATGCCCGCGGCGCACACGGGTGGCCGCCCTCGCGCGGGACCCGTCCGCGCAGGCGGACATCACGTTGTCGCAGGCGCGGTTTCAATCGCCGGCTGGAGGGTGGCGCCGCGCGGGGATGCGGGATGATGCGGTACGGCCGGATCGATGTGCGGAGCCACGGTCTGCGAGGAGCGGACTTCTACCGCGGGTGGCCCCACCCCCCCGCCCCCTCCCCCCGCGCCCGCCGAAGGCCGGTGCTACGCGAGGGCCGGTGCACGGGGCGCGTGGAGAGGGGGAGACCTGAACTGCTGGGTGGCTGGCTTCGCGCGCAGGCCCATCAACCCTCCCCCAG
>DASTLD010000198.1:0-3263 GCA_035715345.1 Longimicrobium sp. | reverse complement strand
AGACGCTGGCCGCGGCGATGCTGCTGGGCAGCGGGTGGGATGGGAGATCGCCCCTCGTCGATCCCATGTGCGGCTCGGGGACGGTGGCCATCGAGGCGGCGCTGCTGGCCCGCGGCATCCCGCCGGGGCTTGCGAACGCGGACCGGCAGCCGCGCGGGTACGCCTTCACCGCCTGGCCGGACTTCGACGCGGACGCCTGGTCGCGCGTGGTGGACGCGGCGCGCGGGCAGGTGCGGGAGGATGCGCCCGCGCCCATCCTGGCCTCCGACCGCGACGCCGGCGCCATCGAAGCCGCGGCGGCCAACGCGGAGCGCGCCGGCGTGCGCGGCGACGTCGACCTGAGCGTGCGCCCGCTCTCGGCGATGGAGCCGCCGCCGGGCCCGGGCCTGGTGCTCAGCAATCCCCCCTACGGCGTGCGCGTGGGCGAGAGCGATCCCCTGCGCAACCTGTACGCGTCGCTGGGCCGTACGCTGCGGGCGAAGGCGCCGGGCTGGTCGCTGGGCCTGCTCTCCGCGGACCCGCGGCTGGAGGCGCAGGTGGGCATCCCCTTCCGCGAGGTGTTCCGCACCAGCAACGGCGGCATCCCCGTGCGCCTGGTGATCGGGTCGGCGGACTAGCGGGCGCGTGTGCGGATGCGCGCGCCTCCGCCGTCTGTAGAGTGCCCGCGGGATCGCGCCCCATCACGATCCCCATCACCCACTTCATCCTCTCCGGGACCTCCCATGCCGACCCGCATCCGCGCCGCCGCCCTCGCGCTCCTGCTTCTCGCCTCCGCGGCCGCGTGCGCCGGCCGCCGCACGTACTCGCATCTCGATACCGGCGAGCGGCTGGTGTACGTGCCGGAGACGGTGCCGGAGCTGCCGGAGCAGCGGCAGGATGCGCGTGCGCTGTCCGGGACGTGGAGCGGGACGTACGGGTGCTGGCAGGGAGAGACGGGGCTGGAGCTGCGCCTGCGCGGCGCGCGCTCCGGCGAGGTGACGGCGGTGTTCCGCTTCTTCCCGGTTGCGTCCAACACCACGCCCGCCGTGGCGAAGGGGAGCTACCGGATGCGCGGCGCGTACGGCACGGACGGGCGCCTGGTGCTGCGCCCGCACGCGTGGATCGATGCGCCGGCCAACTACGTGATGGTGAGCCTGGACGGACGCGTCAGCGGCGGCCGCTTCACGGGCACCGTCTCCGAGTGCGAGATGCCGTTCAGCGTCGAGCGCGGCTGACCGTCCGCGTCCTGCTGCGAAGGACGGAGCCCCGCCCGATACGGATCGGGCGGGGCTCGTTGCGTTCGTTGCGCGGATCAGCGGCGGCGCCGGACGAAGTTGCGCTGCAGGTCCCAGTCCACGCTTCCGCCCCCGCGCAGGCGGAAGGGCGGGGAATGCAGCGCCTGGCGCGACGTGTTGGTCTGCGCGCGAAGGCGGAAGCTGCCGGTCAGGTACGGCCGCTGGATGGAGAGCGTCTCGGAGCCGACCGTCGTCATCAGCCCCAGGTTGTACTCGCCGCCGCCGCTCGCGGGCAGCAGGGTGATGCGCAGGCTGCTGGCGACGTAGCCGTTGTTCTCGACCGTCACCTGGAAGCGGTCCTCGGACTGGCCGGAGCCGCCCGGGCCGCCCGACGCGCAGCCGGCGCCGAGCGCCGCGGCGAGGGCAGCGGCGAGGGCGATCAGGAGCGGCGTGAGCCGGCGGCAGGGTGCGCGCATGGGGATTCTCCGCGTGGGCGTTCTCGGCGGGACGATGGCGCCGCGGTGGGCAGCAAGCGTGCCGCCGGAGGGCATCGCGCGGTGCTGCTCAGCCGCTGGCCCGGGCGCGCGCGGAGTCCGCCGCGGCTGTCTCCGATTGCGGACCCCGGGCGTCCACATGCGGCTCCACGGCGGGGGGAAAGGATGCCGATTCCGCGAACGCGCGAGCCCCGCCGATGCCGATCGGGCGGGGCTCGCTGCGTCCGTGCGGCTGGGCGTCAGCGGCGCACGACGATGGTGTTGCGGCGCAGGTCCCAGACGACGCTGCCGCCGCCCTGGAGCTGGAACGGCTGCGAGTGGATGGCGACGCCGGTCGTGTTCTGCACGGCGCGCAGGCGGAAGTTGCCGTTCAGGTTGGCGCGCTCGATGGAGAGCGTCTCCGAGCCGACGGTCGTCATCAGGCCCACGTTGTACTCGCCGCCCCCGGTCAGCGGGAGCAGCGTGATGCGCAGGTTGCTGGAGACCGTGCCGTTGTTCTCGATGGTCACCTGGAAGCGGTCCTCCAGGCTCCCGCCCTCGCCGCGCGGGTTCGACGCGCAGGCGCCGAGCGCCGCGGCCAGGGCAATCAGGAGCGCCGGGAGCCGGCGGGATGCGCGCATGGGGTCCTCCTTCGTGAGCGGGCGTGCGATTCGGAGGGGGCGTTGGCAGTGGCAGCAAGTGTGCCGCCGGTCGCGTCAGCCTGCGGCCCGCAGCCCCACTCTAAACGACACCCGAGTCGCCGCTGCCCCCATCCGCATCTCCGCCGCCTTCCGCATCCCCATCGTCGAGCGAGTCGCCGCCGGATGAGGGCGTCTGGTCCACGGAACCAGGGAAGAGGAGGGAGGCGAGGGTGTCGAGAAGCTCGTCGCGCCCATCGCCCTTCAGCGACGAGAAGGCGATGGCCTGCTCGGGCTCGATCCCCAGCTTCTTCACGGCCCTGGCGAAGGCCTCGTCGCGCTTGGTCCTGGTGAGCTTGTCGGACTTGGTGAAGGCGAACAGCACGGGCAGCCCCAGCTCGGCCAGGTACTCCACCGAGCGCAGGTCGTCCTCGGTGGGGCCGGTGCGGATGTCGACGAGCTGCACCACGCCCGCCAGGTCCCTGGCGGAGGCCAGGAAGCCGTGGATGACCTCTTCCCACTTGGAGCGGAGCTGGCCGGGGACGCGGGCGTAGCCGTAGCCGGGCAGGTCCACGAGGAAGAAGCCGCCCAGGTCGCTGCGCACGTGGTAGAAGTTGATCTCCTGCGTCTTGCCCGGCTGCGCCGACACCCGCGCGATGGCCGTCCGCGTCCGTCCCAGCAGCCGGTTGATGAGCGACGACTTGCCCACGTTGCTGCGCCCGGAGAACGCCACCTGCGGCATTCCCCGCGCGCTCTCCGGCGGCGCCTGCTTCGGCTGCCCGATGGCCCCCGCGAACTCGACGGACTTGATTCGCATCTCGTGTTCGTTGCGTGTTTGCGCTGTACGATGTATCCGTGCACGATGCGGGCTGCCTCTCACCCAAGGAGGCCCCCTCCCCGCTCGTTCCTCGCTGCCCCTCCCCCAACTTCGGGGGAGG
>DASTLD010000197.1:0-4765 GCA_035715345.1 Longimicrobium sp. | reverse complement strand
AGCTCGGTCTCGCGGAAGGCGCGCTCCACCACCAGCGCCAGCTCGTCCACGTCCACCGGCTTCGACAGGTAGTCGAACGCCCCCAGCCGCAGCGCCTCGACCGCGCTGGAGACCGAGCCGTGGCCGGTCATCATCACGAACTGCGCGTCGGTCTGGAGCGTCCGGGCGGCGGAGAGCACCTCCATCCCCCCGATCCCGGGGAGCGCCAGGTCCAGCAGCGCCACGTCGTACAGCTCGCGCTCCAGCCGGCGCAGCCCCTCCTCCCCCGTCTCCACGGCGTCTACGGCGTGCCCCTCCTCGCGCAGCACCTGCGCCACCAGGTCGCGCACCAGCGCCTGGTCCTCCACCACCAGCACGCGCGCGGCGGGGGCGCTCATCGCGGCGCCCCCGCGGGACGGTCCAGCACCTCGCGCACCCGCCGCGCCAGCGCGTCGGGCGACACCGGCTTCTGCAGCAGCTCGCCGCGCGGGTCGGCGTCGTCCTCCAGCGGCTGCCCGGAGACGTAGAGCACCCGCGCCTCCGGGTGCAGCGCGAGCACCCGCCGCGCCGTCTCCGGCCCGCCCGGGCCGGGCATCATCACGTCCGTCAGGACCAGGTGGATGGGGGCCGCGCACCCTTCGGCGAGCTGCACCGCCTCGGCCCCCCCGCGTGCCTCCAGCACCTCGTAGCCGGAGAGCCGCAGCGTCTCGCGCACCACCCCGCGCACGGCGTCCTCGTCCTCCACCAGCAGCACCGTCTCCCACCCCCGGGGCGTGGGCCCGCCGGAGGGGCGCGGCGGCGCGGCGGCCGGCTCCTCGATGGGGGGAAGGTAGACGCGGAAGACCGAGCCGGCGCCGGGCGTGCTCTCGGCCACCACGAAGCCGCCGCTCTGCTTCACGATCCCGTAGACGGTGGACAGCCCCAGCCCCGTCCCGCTCCCCACCTCCTTGGTGGTGAAGAAGGGCTCGAAGATTCGCTCCAGCGTGTGCTCGTCCATGCCGCACCCGTCGTCCGCCACCACCAGCCCGGCGTAGCGGCCGGGGCGCAGGAAGGGGCGGCGGCGCACGTCCTCGTCCGTGAGCACCGCCACGCCGGTCTCCACGCGGATCACCCCCCCGCCGGGCATGGCGTCGCGCGCGTTCACGACGAGGTTCATCACCACCTGCTCCACCTGGCTGGCGTCGGCCCGCACGCGGGGGGTGTCGGCGGCCAGGCGCAGCGCCAGCTCCGTCCCGGGGCCCAGCAGCCGCTCCAGCATGCGCTGCATCTCCGTCACCGCGCCGGCCAGGTCCACCACCCTGGGGGCCAGCACCTGCCGCCGGCTGAAGGCCAGGAGCTGGCGGGTGAGGTCGGCGGCGCGGTCGGTGGCCTTCTTCACCTCCTCCAGCCCCGGCCGCGAGGGGTCGTCCGGGCCGGCGCGGCGCAGCAGGAGCTGCGCGTTGCCGCCGATGGCCATCAGCAGGTTGTTGAAGTCGTGGGCAATCCCCCCCGCCAGCCGCCCCACGGCCTCCATCTTCTGCGAGTGGCGCAGCTGCTCCTCGGCGCGGCGCAGCGCCGCCTCGGCCTCCCGGCGGTCGGTGAGGTCGCGGGTGATGGCGGCGAACCCCGCCGGCCGTCCCTCCTGGTCCAGCAGGCGGGTGAGCACGGTGTGGGCCCAGTAGCGGGAGCCGTCCCTGCGCAGGCGCCACCCCTCCGTCTCGCAGCGGCCCTCGCGCAGGGTCTCCTCCTGCACCTGCCGCACCCGCCCCGCCTCCACCTCTTCGGGGGGATAGAAGACGGAGACGTGGCGTCCCAGGATCTCTTCCGCGGCGTAGCCGGTGATGCGCTCGGCGCCCGCGTTCCAGCTCACCACGTGCCCCTCGGGGTCCAGCGCCACCAGGGCATAGTCGCGCACGGCCTCCACCAGCATGCGAAAGCGCTCCTGCACGGCGCGCAGCTCGTCCGCCGCCCGGCGCCGCTCGGTGACGTCGGTCACGGCGTCCAGCCCGCCCACGGGGCGGCCTTCCGCGTCGCGGAGCGCCGTACCGATCACCTCGATCCACCCCTCCGACCCGTCCCGTCGGGTGATGGAGACCTCCCAGCGCCCCGACTCGCCGCGCCGGCGCGACGCCAGGCGCGCGTCGGCCGCGTCCAGCTCGGCGCCGGAGAGGAGCAGGCTGCTGGCGCGCCGGCCCAGCAGCTCCGCCGGCGCGTACCCCGTCACCTCCTCGATGCGCGGCGAGGCGTACTGGACGATGCCGTCCGCGTCGGTAAGGAGGATGGCCTCGCTCAGGCTCTCGACCATGGTGCGGAAGCGCTCCTCGTTCGCGCGGAGCTCCGCCTGGGCCCGCGCGCGCCGCTCCACCTCGGCGCGGAGGGCGGCGTTGGCGGCCTCCAGCTCGCGCGTGCGCTCGCGGACGCGAAGCTCCAGCCCGTCGCGCGCCTCGCGCAGCGCCTCGGCCGTCCGCGCCGCGTCGGTCACGTCCACCACCACGCCGTCCCAGAGCACCGACCCGTCCTCCAGCCTGCGCGGCTGCGACTCGGCGTGCAGCCAGCGAAGCTCGCCGTCGCGCCGCGTCACCCGCCCGCGCCACGACCAGGGCGCCAGCTCCGCGGCGGAGCGGGCGATGGAGTCCCGGAACGCCCCGGCGTCGCCGGGGTGGACGCTGCCCAGAAGCGCCTCCGCGTCGGCCACCACCTCCGCCGGCTCCACCCCCAGCATCGGTCCGACGGCGTCGCTGATCCAGGGGACGACGGGGGTGCCGTCGGGCTCCAGCCGGAGCTGGTAGACGATCCCGGGGACGTTGGCCACGATCCGGTCGAAGCGCATGCGGCTTTCGCGCAGCGCCTCCTCCACGCGCCTGCGCTCCGTGATGTCGCGCACCACCACCACCCGGCCGGCCGGCTCGCCCCGTGGACCGCTGAGCGCGTACACGCTCACCTCCGCGTGCCGCCGCTCCGGCCCGGTCCCCGTCGCCACCTCACCGCGCTCCCCGTCCCCGGGAAGCGGGCCCGGCGGCAGCGGCAGGACCCGCGCGGCGTCCCGCCCGATGGCGCCGTCCGCATCCACGCCCAGCGCGGAGCGGGCGGCGGGGTTCAGGTCCACCACGCGGCCGGCGGCGTCCAGCACGTACACCGCGTCGCCCATGCTCTCCACCACGGCGTGGCGCGCCACCGGCACCACGTCGAACAGCCGGACGCGGAACAGCCCCCACGCCACCAGCAGGTTGGCCAGGCCGAAGGTGAGCGGGGTCAGGTCGCGCAGGGGCGAGTCGCGCAGCAGGGTGAGCGTCAGAACGCCTCCCGCCCACGGCAGCAGCACGCCCAGCTGCACCAGGCTGGCCTGCGCGCGGTACAGGGGGTGGGCGCGGATCCAGCGCGCCGTCAGCAGCACGCACGCGGCCAGGGACACGGCGAGCACGTACGCCGAAAACGCGAGCGACCAGGGGGTGAATTCGTAGACGAGCGACGAGAACGGCTCTCCCGGCACCAGCCGCGGCGACGACCGCACCAGTCCGTGCAGCCGGTCGGTAACGGCAAGCGCGGCAAACGCGGCCACCGGCAGCGTCAGCAGCCCCAGGGTGCGCGCGGGGTGCGCCAGGCGGCGGCCGGTGTAGTCCAGCGCGAACGCCACCATGGCCGTGGGAAGCGGGACCAGGGCGAGAAACTGCGCATCGTCCCAGAAGAGCTTGCCGGAAAGGCCGGGGCCGAGCAGCTCGAGCGCAAAGCCGAGCGTCCAGGCCGCCTGGCTCAGTGCCACCGCGGCGTACGCCCCCGCGCCCGGCCGCATGCGGCGGCGCCAGCAGTGCACCCCCACCCACGCCGAGACCGCGGCCGAGGCCAGGCAGGGCAGCAGCCGGACGGCCTCCGCGCTCGTCACGCGCCCCCTGCGGCGCCGGCGATGGATCGGCGCCGGAGCCCGGGCCGCAACGGCGGAGGCGCCGTGACGGATTGATCCATCCGGGAAGGCGGACCTATGGTCACGGAATCGCGCGGAGGATGTACGCGGAGAGCAGCGTTCATGGAACGGCGGGTCACGCTGGCGCAGGAGGGGGGCTGCGCGCCGGAAGCGAAAACGTGATGACAGTATATCCACGGCGGCACGGGCACACAACGCGATCCGGCGTGCGCGGATGCCTTGCTCCGGCTCTTCGCGCAAGGCGTGTTCAGCTCACTCGCCATCGCGCTGAACGACGAGGAGCCGCTCGTGCTCGGCCACGCGGCGTGGGCGCTGGGGCGCCTCGGCGGAGGCCGCGCGGCAGGCGCTGCGGGGGAGGGAAGAGGGGGAGGCGGACGCGTGGGTGCGGGAGGAGATCAAGCGATCCCTTAATGAAAGCTGACAATCTGAGCATTGAATCTTGAGTATGGGAGCGGAACGGTCGGTCGGTGTCGTGATCGTCACTCGTCCTTGATCTCCCCGAGTAACCCGCGCACCCATTCCACCATACCCTCGTCCACTGGTGCGAGTTGTCCGTTGGCCTGCATCTGCTCAACGATAGCTAAAGCCCGTCGAAGCATCGTGCTTCGACGCACAACGTCATGGTCGTTTGACCCTACTCCGGCTAGGGAGACGACAAGGTCACGCTGGTAGTCGGCTCGCTCAGGCTCCATCTGCGCCAAACGCTCCGCGATCTCAAGATCCTTCATGTCGTAGTCCTGAGCTTGCTCAATCTCGCCGAAATCCCGGTATAAGCCACCGAGCCTGTTGTAGGAGGCGGAGAGGTCGCGCTGGTAGTCGGCGCGCTGGGGCTCCGCCTGCGCGAGGCGCTTGATGATCTGGAGCGAGCTGAGATAGGCTTGGCGCGCC
>DASTLD010000196.1:0-6082 GCA_035715345.1 Longimicrobium sp. | reverse complement strand
CAGAAGAGAGGACGCAGAGGAGATGCGATGAAGTCCTCTGCGTCCTCTCCGTTCAACCTCCGCGTCCTCTGCGTGAAATTCCCAATCAGTTCCAGGTGAGCACGATTTTACCGAAGCTGGTGTTGGACTCCATGTGCTCGTGGGCCTGCTTCGCCTCCGTGAACTTCATCACCCGGTCCACGATGGGCTTGACGCGGCCCGACGAGAGCAGCGGCAGCACCGCGCCGGAGAACTCGCGCGCCAGGGCCATCTTCTCCTCCAGCGGCCGGGTGCGCAGCACGGTGCCGAACAGGTGGATGCGCCGCCGCAGCAGCAGGCCCAGGTCCACCTCCGCCTTGCTGCCCCCCGTCGTCCCCACCACCACCACGCGGCCGCGCAGCGCCACCACGCGCAGGCTGGCCTCCAGCAGCTTGCCGCCCACCAGGTCCATCACCGCGTGCACGCCGCTGCCGTAGGTGGCCTGGTTGACCGCCTCCGCCAGGTCCTCCCTGGACGTGTCGATCCCCACCTCCATCCCCAGCGCCCTGGCGCGCGCCAGCTTGTCCGCCGTGCGGCTGGTGCCGATCACCGTCGCGCCCGCGGCGCCGGCGAGCTGCACGGCCGCGGTGCCCACGCCGCTGCCCACGGCGTGCACGAGCAGCGTCTCGCCCATGGTCAGGTCGAGCTGGCGGAAGAGCGCGTCGTACGAGGTCAGGAAGGCCTCGGGGATGGCCGCGGCCTCCTCCCACGACAGGTTCTGGGGGATGCGGATGGCCTCGCGCTCGTGCACCACCACCTGCTCCGCGTGCCCGCCCCCGCCGATGATGCCCATCACCCGGTTGCCCACCGCCCACAGGCCGGCGCCCTCGCCCACGGCGTCCACCTCGCCCGCGTACTCCAGGCCCGGGATGTCCGCGGGCGCGCCGGGCGGGGCCGGGTAGACGCCGCGGCGCTGCAGCAGGTCCGCGCGGTTGAGCGCGGAGGCGTGTACGCGCACGCGGATCTCACCGGGGCCCGGGCGCGGGGCGGGGCGGTCCTCGATGCCCAGCACCTCCGGCCCGCCCGGCTTGGCGATGACCAGCGCCTTCACCGCTGCCCCTCCGCGCGCTCGCGCAGGAACGCCTCGATGCCGCGCGCGTGCGCCTCCGCCAGCCGGTCCAGGAACGCCGGGTCGCGCAGCGCCGCCTCCTGCTCCGGGATCAGCATGAACAGCGACTCCGTCAGCGCGCTGGGATACCAGGTGGGCCGGATGACGGCGAAGTTGCCGAACTTGGCCCCCAGGTCGGGGATGCCCGTCACCGCCGCGATCTCGCGGTCCAGCGCGCGGGCCAGCGGCGCGCTGAAGGGGTGGAAGGAGTAGGTGCTCGTGCCGTGGTTGCGGAACGGGTTGACGCCCTCGCCGAACGCGTTGTTGTGCACGGAGACGAACAGCTCCGCGTCCAGCCGCAGCGCCATCTCCGCCCGCGGCGCCAGCTCCACGCTCTCCATGGTGGTGCGCGTCATGTGCACCTCCGCCCCGCGCGCGCGCAGCTTCTCCGCCAGCCGCGTGGCGATGGCCAGGTTGGCTTCCGCCTCCGTGAGCCCCGTGGGCCCCGTGGCGCCGCCGGGCGGGTGGCCGGGGTCGACGACGATGCGCCGCCCGCGCAGCGGCTGTGCGGCGTCGATGTCCGGCGGACGGCGCACGCGCAGCACCAGGTCGCCGTCCTCCTCGTACCAGGCGCGGTACCCCCACGGCGCGCTGGCCAGGCTGAGCGAGTAGACCACGCCGCCCTCCACGGGCTGATGGCCGAAGCCGCGCACGTACGTCTCGCCCGCGGCCAGCGCTCCCTGCAAGAGCCCGCCGGCCGGGCGGGGACCGTAGACGGTGACGGACAGGCTGGTGTCGCCGGCCTCCACCAGGAACGGCCGCCAGAGCACCGGCATGCGCACCTCGTACCCCCCCGCCACCGGGCGGACCACGGCGATGCCGGACGACGGCGGCGTAGCTCCGGGCGGGTCCAGGCTCACCGCGGAGGTGTTGATCCATGCGCTCGTCGCCGGATCGAGCTGCACGCGGTACTGGTCGCCGCGGCGCTCCACCACGCTCAGCCGCGCGCCGCGGGGAAAGAACCAGCGGTAGGTGCCGGTGGGTGTGGGGCGGGCGTATATCGCGTCCGACCCCGTCGCCAGCGTGTCGCTTCCCCCGGTGACGACGCCGATGCTGGGGCTCGCGAACACGCCGCTCGGCGCGCCGCCCGCGGGCGTGGCCGCCGCGCCGGTCGCGGCGGGCGGCGGGGCGTAGGCCAGGTCCTGCGTGTCGTGGCCGCCGCCCGCGTGCGCCGTCAGGCGCCAGACGCCGTCGGCGGGCATGGGCAGGAAGGCCAGGAACGCGCCGTTGGCGGCCACGGGCACGGCGCGCCCGTTGATCGACAGCGCCGCATCGCCCCGCCCCACGGAGCCGTAGACGTACGCGGAGTCCACGCGCGGGCGCGGCGTCGTGGGCGTGGGGTGCACCACGCGGATGTCCAGCGCGCCCGCGGTCTCCGGGATGGCGGGCAGGCTCGGGGTCATGGGCTCGTAGCGCAGGCGCTCGGGCACCGGCACCGGAAGGCGCGGCGACGGGCCGGTGGGCGGCGGTGTGGGGCCGCCGCACGCCGCCAGCAGCACTGTGGCGGCAACGAGGACAACGGGCGAATGCGGCATCGGCTTGGTCCACGAATGCGTTGAGCGGGAGAGCGGTCTGCTCCCCCGCGCTGTGCTCGCGTTGAGCCTATGCAAGCAATGGGCAACTTCGCCCGCAAGCGGGTGGTTGGATGGGTCTGGCGCGCAGTGGTGAGCCGTGCGCAGGGCGGAGAAGATCCTTCGGTCGCGCACGGAGTGTGGTGGGAGGGAGAGCACCGTGCGGCGCTCCCTCAGGATGACAACCTGGGTAACGCGATCTTTCGTGAGGAGACGGTGCGCCGCTGGCTGCAGGCCGCCCTCCCACCGCACCCGTCGGCGAAGGCAGACATCACGTTTTCATAGCCGCGATTTCAATCGCCGAGGCGGTGGGGGCGGGGTGCGCACACGGAACCTCGCCTGCGCTCACCCTTCGCCCTACTCAACCCTGGCATTTCGATATCGCCGGCGACGCCTTGCCGGCCTCTCGTGGAGGCGGGTGACGCGCCGCGCCTTTCGTGGGATGATACCTGGCGCGGGGGGCGACCTGCGCGCGCGGAACTGCGCCCGCGCTTAATCCTTCCGCTTCATGCGGACGATGGTCTCGCGGACCTCGGCGAAGGCGGGGGCGTGCTGGGGCAGGCGGACGGGGCGGACGATGCGCACCGCGCTGCGCAGGACGTCGCGGGCGGGGGCGGGGAGCGCGTCGAACACGCGGTGCACGGCGCCGGCCGCGGCCGCGTAGACGGCGTTGCGGCGCCGGAAGGCGCGCAGCTCGTCGCGGAACGCCGGCCCCAGCGCCGCGATCCGCGCCTCCACGCGGCGCTCCGCCTCCGCGTACAGCTCCATGTCCAGCGGGTTCAGCCGCTCGATGCCGGCAATGACGCGCGCGGGCAGGTCGCCGCGGCCCGGGCGGCGGCGCGTCACGTTCTCCGCGCGGTAGTGGACGTTCCGCCATCCCAGCACCCGTCGGAACAGCAGCAGCGACTCGTCGAAGCGGCTGTCCAGCCCGAACGCCGCGAAGCCCTCCAGGTTGCGCAGCGCCAGCGGCAGCGCCGCGGGAGAGAAGTCGTCCGCGTGCCCGCTCAGGAAGCGCGTCTGGTAGTTGAACGACTTCGGCCCCATCTCCGCCGCGAACTCGTCGGGCGGCAGGCGGTGCGCCAGCGCGTGCAGCGGGTCCCGGGGCCGGCGGCGGATGTAGTAGTACGCGGAGAGCGTGCGCTCCACCGGGTGCCGCAGCAGGGTGATGTAGCGCACCGGCCGCGGCAGCCGCTCGTGGATGCCGAACACCAGGTGCCCCTGCACCACGCGCAGCCGGGCGTACTGCGCCGGCGTGAGCGGGGGAAAGTAGTTGGAGTCCGTCTCCCACACCGTACCGCGCGGGTACTGCCGGCGGATGATGCGCCGCAGCGTGGTGCCCGCGGTCTTGGGGATGTGCAGGAAGACGAGGACCGGCTCCTCCGCCATGGCCGCGGCCCCCCTCAGCCGCCGGTCCCGCGCGACGCCGCCTCGCGGATGCGGACGGTGCGCTCCAGCTCGTCGCGGCTCTGCAGCACCTTGCGGCGGATGTCCGGCGGCAGGCCCGGGTTGGCCGCCAGGAAATCGTCCACCACGCGCAGCGCCTCCGCGCCGGCCTGCCCGCCGATGAAGGCGCCGATCCAGCGCGGCAGGAAGAAGATGCGGCGGTTGTCGCGGATCCACTCCAGCCGCTCCAGCGACGCGCGCAGGTGCGGCAGCGACTGCGCGGCGTGCAGCGGGTCGTTGAACGCGCCCAGGCTGGCGGTGACCCACTCCTCGTTGAGCCGCGGGTCGTCCAGGTAGCGGCGGAAGTAGTCCGCCTTCGCCTCCGCCGCGGGCACCGCCGCGCCCGCGATGAACGCGCGCCGCGGCGACTCGGGCGTGGAGTCGCGCGCCGCCTCCGCCGCGATCAGCGCCCCCGGATCGGTCTCGCCGAGCGTGACCAGGCGCTCCACGACGGACCAGCGCGTCTGCTGGCGCACGGGCTCGTTGTTGAAGGGGCGCCCGGCCAGGTACTCGCGCAGCACCGCGCGGCCCGCCTCCGTCCGCGCGGTGCCCACCAACAGGTCCAGCGCGGCCTTGCGCGCGCCGTAGCCCAGCGCCGCGTCGTCCGCGCGCGCCAGCAGCAGGCGCTCCCACTCGCCGAACAGCGCGGCGGAGCGGTGCTCCGGCAGGTACGCGGTCAGCGCCGTCACCGCGCGCGCCATGTTGGGCCCCGCGATCAGCTCGTCCGCCTCGCGCGGCAGCTCGCGCATCACCACGCGCACGTAGCGCTCGGGGTCCATCCGCCCCTCGCGCACCTCGTCCCACAGCGCGCCCCACAGCATCGCCCGGCGCAGCCCGTCCGTCTCCCGGCCCACGTGCTCCGCCACGTACGCCGCGCTGCGCGGGTCCAGCAGGAACAGGCCGTAGCCGTAGTCGCCCTCGTTGGACCACACGTAGTCCGGCGCGGGCAGCCCGGCCGCATCGCCCACCACCGTCTCTGCGCCGCGGAATTCGACGGGGAGCACCACGTCGTCGCGATCGTGGTAGTCCAGCCGCACCAGCACCCTGCCCGGCCACCAGCCGCGGTCTCCGCCGTCCGGCCGCACCGGGCGCTGGCGCAGGGTCAGGCGCTGGACGGCATTGCCCCGCAGCTCCAGCTCCGTCTCCACGCGGGGCATGCCAGCGCGCAGGATGTACTGCTGGCCGAAGT
The DNA here is from genome assembly GCA_035715345.1 of Longimicrobium sp. Lineage (GTDB taxonomy): Bacteria > Gemmatimonadota > Gemmatimonadetes > Longimicrobiales > Longimicrobiaceae > Longimicrobium. The sequence goes on along the minus strand of DASTLD010000196.1, from coordinate 753 downwards.
GCTCCAGGGAGACGGGCGTGCCCTGCTCGATGGCGGCCAGCAGCTCCTGCCAGGTGGCGTTGCCGTAGGCGTGCCGGTCCAGGAACAGGCGCAGCCCCGCGCGGAAGGCCACCGGACCCACCAGGAACTCCAGCTGCTTGAGGATGGCGGGCGCCTTGTTGTAGACGATGGGGCCGTAGTTGCTCTTGGCCAGGTCCAGGTTGGGCAGCTCCTGCCACACGGGCGTGGTGCCGGAGGTCACGTCCGTGCCGTACGCCAGCGGCTTGTTTCGCAGGTAGAAGGTCTTCCACGCCTCGCTGGACGGGTCCAGCTCCGCCTGCATCTTGGCCGCCATGTAGGTGCTGAACCCCTCCTTGAGCCACAGGTCGTCGAACCAGCGCATGGTCACCAGGTCGCCGAACCACTGGTGCGCCACCTCGTGGTAGGTGGTGGCCTTGCGCCCGAGCTGCTGCGCCAGCGTGGGCGGCTCGCGGAAGACGAACTGGTTCTCGTTGTAGAACACCGCGCCCACGTGCTCCATGCCGCCGAAGGGGAAGGCCGGCGCCAGCAGCATGTCGAACTTGGCGAAGGGGAACTCGACGCCGAAGTAGCGCTCCAGCCACTGGACGGCCGCGCGGTTGGCGGCGATCAGCGTGTCCGCGTCCACCTCCGCGGCGCGGCTCGCCCGGGCGTACAGGGTGATGGGCAGCGCCGGGTCGTCCGAGCGCCAGGCGTGCCACGGCCCCGCGGCGAACGCGGCCAGGTAGGTGCTGA
>DASTLD010000195.1:0-10201 GCA_035715345.1 Longimicrobium sp. | reverse complement strand
AAACGGACGGTGCCGCCGCCTGGCGCTCGGCATCGGCGCCGTCGCCCCGACACCGCTGCGGCTCGATGCCGTCGCGGCGGCGCTGGCGGGCGAGCGCCTCACCGAGGCGGCGGTGCAGGATGCGGTCGCCGCCGCGCTCGCGAACGTCGAGCCGATGGAAGACCCGTACGCGTCCGCCGGCTATCGCCGTCGTGCCGCCGCGAGCCTTGCGGTGCGCGCTGTGATGGAGGCCAACGCGTCGTCGCAAACCCGAGGTATGCATGCAGGTTGAACTCACCGTCAACGGCGCGACCCATACGGTCGAGGTCGAGCCGCGCATGTCGCTGCTCGATTGCCTGCGTGACAAGCTTGCCCTGAACGGCGCCCATGCGGGCTGCGAGCACGGCGTCTGCGGCGCCTGCACGGTGCTGATGGACGGCCAGGCGGTCCGCTCGTGCCTGATCCTGGCGGCGCAGGCGGACGGGGCGGAGATCACCACCGTGGAGGGGCTGGCGCCGGACGGCGCGCGGATGCACGTGCTGCAGGAGGCCTTCCGCGACGCGCACGGGCTGCAGTGCGGCTTCTGCACGCCGGGCATCCTGATGACGATGGTGCCCTTCCTGGCGGAGAACCCCTCGCCCGACGAGGACGCCATCCGCGAGGCGCTGTCCGGCAACCTGTGCCGCTGCACGGGCTACGAGAACATCGTCCGCTCCGTCAGGCTGGCCGCCGAGCGCATGGCGACGGCCCGCGCGGACGGGTGAGCGCGCCGATGCATCATCACCCCCCCGAGCACCCCGGCCGCGGCTACGTCGGCGAGTCCGCGCCTCGCAACGAGGACCGCCGCCTGCTGACCGGCAACGCGCTGTTCGTGGACGACGTGCAGCTCGAGGGCATGCTGCACGTGGCCTTCAAGCGCAGCGACCACGCGCACGCGACCATCCTGGGCATCGACACCTCCGCCGCGCTGGCCCGCCCGGGCGTGGTGGCGGTGCTGACGGCGGAGGACCTGGGCGACTACTGGCAGCCCGGCCCGCTGCTGGTGCCCCCGCCGCCGGTGCAGGGGCTGGTCTTCAACCAGGCCACGCAGGTGCCGCTCGCAAAGGGCAAGGTGCGCCACGCCGGCGAGCCGGTGGTGATGATCATCGCGGAGAGCCGGTACATCGCCGAGGACGCGCTGGACGACGTCTGGGTCGACTACGAGCCGCTGGAGCCGGTGGTGGACCTGGAGGCGGCGCTGGCGCCGGACGCCCCGCTGATCCACGAGCAGCTCGGCACCAACCTGGCCGCCTTCGTCCCGCAGACGCACGGCGACTACGAGGCCGCGGTGAAGGACGCGCACGTCGTGGTCTCGCGGCGCTTCCACTACGACCGCGGCGCGTCGGCGGCCATGGAGAACCGCTGCGTGGTGGCCAACTGGAACGCGCGGGCGGAGGAGCTGACCGTCTGGGACACCACGCAGGCGCCCATCCCCATCCGCAACGGGCTGGCGCGCATGCTGGGGCTGCTGGAGAGCCAGGTACGCGTGGTGGCGCCCTTCGTGGGCGGCGGCTTCGGCCCCAAGATCATGATGTTCTACCCGGAGGAGGTGCTGGTCCCCTGGGTGGCGATGCGCCTGGGCCGGCCGGTCAAGTGGGCGGAGGACCGCCAGGAGAACTTCTACGCCACCACGCAGGAGCGCGGGCAGGTCCACGACGCGGAGATGGCGGTGGACGCGGACGGCCGCATCATCGGCGTGCGCGACCGCTTCCTGCACGACACCGGCGCGTACGACCCCTACGGCCTGACGGTGCCCATCAACAGCCAGTGCACGCTGCTGGGCCCGTACGACGTGCCGCACTACGACAGCGAGTTCCGCGCGGTCTTCACCAACCGGACGACGGTCACTCCCGTGCGCGGCGCGGGGCGGCAGCACGGCGTGTTCGTGATGGAGCGGCTGCTGGACCTGGCCGCGCGCGAGCTGGGGATGGACCGCGTGGAGATCCGCCGCCGCAACTACATCGGCGCGGAGGACTTTCCGCACCAGTGGCGCATCCTGTTCCAGGACTTCTCGCCGCTCTACTACGACAGCGGCAACTACCTGCCGACGCTCGAGAAGGCGCTGGAGATGGTGGACTACGCCGGCTTTGCGGAGGAGCAGCGGCGCGCGCGCGAGCAGGGGCGCCGCATCGGCGTGGGCGTGGTGTCGTACGTGGAGGGCACCGGCATCGGCCCGTACGAGGGCGCGCGCGTGACCATCGAGCCCAGCGGCCGCGTCCGCGTGGCGACGGGGCTCGGCACGCAGGGCCAGGGGCACTACACCGTGTTCGCGCAGGTGGTCGCGGAGATCCTGGACGTGGACGTGGCGCAGGTCAACGTCGTGACGGGCGACACGCGCGAGTTCGGCTGGGGCACGGGCACCTTTGCCAGCCGCGGCGCCGTGGTCGCCGGCAGCGCCTGCCACGCGGCGGCGACGGCGGTGCGGGCCAAGGTGCTCGCCACCGCCGCGCGCGTGCTGGGCATTCCCGAGGACGAGGTGGAGATCGTCTCCGGGCGGGTGCAGCCGCGCGGCCAGCCGGAGCGGGCCATCACCCTGGCGGCGCTGTCGGGGATGGCCAATCCCCTGCGCGGCGCGGTGGTGCCCGGCACGGAGCCGGGGCTGGAGGCCACCGCCTACTTCGGCCCCGAGAAGGGCAGCACCGCCAGCGGCGTGCACGCCATCGTGGTGGAGGTCGATCCGGAGACGGCGATGGTGAAGGTGCTGCGCTACATCGTGGTGCACGACTGCGGGCGGCTGATCAACCCGGTCATCGTCGAGGGGCAGGTGCAGGGCGGCGTGGCGCACGGCATCGGCAACGCCTTCTACGAGAAGCTGCACTTCGACGAGGGCGGCCAGCTCCAGAACGCCTCGTTCATGGACTACCTGCTGCCCACCGCGCTGGACGTGCCGCGCGTGGAGATGGCGCACCGCGAGACGCCCGCACCGGAGAACCCGCTGGGCCTCAAGGGCGTGGGCGAGGCGGGGTGCATTCCCACCGGCGCCGCGTTCGCGCAGGCCATCGAGGACGCGCTGCCGGAGTACGGGCTGGACATCACCGAGATCCCGCTGAGCCCCAACCGCCTGTTCGAGCTGCTGGAGTCGGCGCGCGCCGCGTCCGCTCCCGAACCCGCACCCGCCGTCCCATGATCGTCGAAGGCGAGCACCGGTTCCCCGCCCCGCGCCAGACGGTGTGGGACCTGCTGCAGGACCCGCTGGTGCTGGAAAAGGCCATGCCCGGCGCGCGCCGCCTGGTGGCCACCGGCGACGGCACCTACGAGGGCGTGCTGCGCCTGGGCGTGGGCCCGGTGACCGCGGCGGAGTGGAAGCTGAACGTGGAGCTGCGCGACCGCGTGCCTCCCTCCAGCTACACCATGCTCATCGACAGCAAGGGCGCGCTGGGCTTTACCCGCGGCAGCGCGAAGGTGGAGCTGATCGAGACGGGCCCGGCCGCTACCACCATGCGCTACAAGGCGGACCTGCAGGTGGGCGGCAAGGTAGCCGGCCTGGGCCAGCGCCTGCTGGACCAGGTCGCGAAGATGATGACCAAGCAGGGCCTGGACGGCATGGGCAAGGAGCTGGACCGCCGGCTCAAGGGCCTGAACTGAACCGATCCTCGGCCGCCAACGGTGTCATCCTGAGGGAGGCGCCTCGCGGCACCTGACGTATGCACTAAAAAGCCTGGCGCCGACCGAAGGATCTTCTGTACGTGCCGCGGGGCGCGCGTGACGCGCGAGTGCAGGCGGGCATCCCCGCGGCCGGCAAGGCCGTGCGCGTGTGCGGGCACGATCCTTCGGTCGCGCCCACGGTCCGGCGTAAGGAGGAGGCCTGCGCGGCGCTCCCTCAGGATGACAACGCGGCGGGGGCAGGATCTACGTGAAACCAGCGAGTGAATCGCATGCAGCGCGGTAGCGGAGGATGAAACCGGCACCGTTCGAGTACCACCGGCCGGGGAGCGTGGAGGAGGCCGTGGCGCTGCTGGCGCAGCACGGCTACGACGCCAAGCTCCTGGCCGGCGGCCAGAGCCTGGTGCCGTCCATGAACTTCCGCCTGTCGCAGCCGGCGGTGCTGGTGGACCTGAACCGCATCCCCGGCCTGGACTACATCGCCGCGCGCAACGGGGCGCTGCGCATCGGGACCATGGCGCGGCAGCGGACGGCGGAGCGCAGCGCGGAGATCGCGCGCGGGGCGCCGCTGCTGGCGGAGACGCTGCCGTTCGTCGCCCACCCGCAGATCCGCAACCGCGGCACGGTGGGCGGCAGCATTGCGCACGCGGACCCGGCGGCGGAGATCCCGGCGGTCATGCTGGCGCTGGGCGCGCGCTTCCACGTCATCGGCCCCAACGGCGACCGGACGATCCGCGCGGAAGACTTCTTCACCGGCCTGTTCGCGACGGCGCTGGAGCCCGAGGAGATCCTGCTGGAGATCGAGGTGCCGCCGCGGCCCGCGCGCGGCGGCTGGGCGTTCGACGAGATCTCGCGCCGCCACGGCGACTTTGCGCTGGCGGGCCTGGCCGCGTCCGTGATCGTTGACGATGGGGGGCGATGCACGTCCGCCCGCATCGTCCTGCTGGGCGCGGGCGATGGGCCCGTGCTCGCGCGCGGCGCGGCGGACGTGCTGGAGGGCCAGTCGCCCACGGCCGATGCCGTCCGCGCCGCCGCCGATGCCGCCGCGGCCGAGATCGACCCGCCCGCCGACATCCACGCCTCGCCCGCCTACCGCCGCCGCCTGGTGGAGGTGCTGATGCGCCGCGTCCTGCCCCGCGCCTTCGAGCGGGCGCGGAGTGCGGCGACCTGACCCGCGGAAGCGGATGATCCGGCGCGGATGGATCGCGGTCCTGCTTGCGCTGCTCGGCCTCGCGCGGGCGCCCGCCGCCGCGCAGCCGGCCGATGCGGCCGCCCGCTTCAACGGCACGTGGAAGGTGCGGATCGGCGGCGAGGAGGACGGCGGACACGAGGCGAACGGCGAGTTCAAGCTCTGGGCACTGGACGAGCACAGGCTGCGGGTGGAGTTCTACGGCAACTTCATCTACAAGACGGGGATCGGCCGCGTCGTCAACAACGGTTCCGCGAGCGCCGTGGCCATCGTGCGGCAAGGGAAGGCGTTCTTTCGCGCTGATGAAGAAGGCGAGTGCCGGTTCTCCATGCGCGTACGCCGGACCACGGACCTGGTGGTGCGCCAATCCGGCTACAACAACTGCTTCGGCTTCAACGTGACCGCGACCGGCAGGTACCGCCGCACGAGCACGGCCCGCCCCACCTTCATCGACGACCCGCCGGCGCCCGGAGCGCCGGATTGAGGCCGATGATGGCCGCAGTCGGCGCGGGCATCGTGATTGCGCTGGCCGGGCGGCGGCTGCATCCGGACCTGAAGCCCTGTTCGACGGCGCGTGGTCCAGCGCCGTGGGGTATCGTTGGCCTTTTATTCCGCGCTGATGCGCGCCGCGCCCGCGGCCGCCGAGGCGCATCTTACCTCGCACTCCCGGATCATCATGAGCAATGCCGGAATGAATGCCACCCGCGACGAACACCGGCGCCTGTTCGAGGTGGCGCTGACCGCAGCCGAGGAAGGGCGCCTGGACGAGGCAGCGGAGACCCTACAGCAGGCGCTCATGCTTGATCCCAACTCTCCCAGCGCCTGGTGGAACCTGGGTACGTTCCGCGCCAAGCTAGGCCAGTTTGAGGCGGCGCTCTCCGCATGGGACTTCTATCATGGCCTGGTGCCGCACGACTGGCATGGCCTGAGCGCGATCATCGAGGCGTCCAATGCGATCGGAGACACCGCGCGCCGGGACCACGCGCGGGCTCAGTTGCGGTCGCTGTGGCAGGCCGGCGCTGACCCGGCGCTCGCCGCGCAGTCTCAGTATCGCATCGAGCAGCGGCAGATGGGCGACATGCGGCTCATCGCATACGAGACCTTCGCGCCCGAGGGCGAGAGGCGTGTATTCTATGTGTTCCCCGTCGTCCAGCCGGATGGCGCGGTGGTGGGACAGTACTCGCTGGGCAGCTTCGATACCGTGACGGGCGTGCAGCGCGATCTCGGCCACATCGGCCCCGACGACCGGCTCTACCACCTGGACTGGGACTCAGCCGATCTACACCTGACGTTCGCCTTCTACTCCGCACTCCCGTCCTACGACGAGACGCGCGACACGGTCATTGCCGCGCTCATGGGAGAGATTTCGGCCGTGAGCGGCGCCGTTCGCCCAGAGCCGGGCGGCGCCCCTCACATCATGATCGCGACCCAGGACGAACAAGCGTCGATGGGCGAACGCGCCGGGCCGCGGACGGCCGCGATGGCTGCCGCCATGGCCGCGCTGGCCTACGGCCCGCCGGCGGCACTCGGCGGACAGAAAGATGAGCTGGCCTCTCCCTCGCGTGTGGGCGGGGCGGCTGCCTCTCCGGCCGCCCCGCCGCCGCCCCCCGCACCAGCTTCTTCCCCACTGGGCGCTCGGATGGCATCCTGGGGGGCGCGGCTGTTGGGAAGGCGCGGCAACCGGCCGAACTGAGGCGTTCAAACCGCCTCGCGGGGAACGCCGTGCACGACCCGAAGGATCACACCCATACCACTGCCCCTGGAGCATGATGCGGATCTACGACCTGTCCCAGCCCCTGAACGAGCAGGCTCCCTTCTGGCCGTACTATCCTCCGTTCGAGGTCAAGTACATCAAGCGCAAGGCGGAGCACGGGGTCAACGCGCAGTACATCCAGACGTCCAACCACATGGGCACGCACCTGGACGCGCCACGGCACTTCGTGACCAAGGGGATGACCATCGACCAGATTCCCATGCAGTGGCTGTGCGGGCCGGGCGTGATCGTGGACCTGAGCGACGTGATGGACGAGCTGGGCGTCTACACGCCCCAGATGATCGAGGAGCGCGTGGAGGTGCGGAAGGGCGACATCCTGATCCTGCACACCGGCTGGCACCGCTACGCGCAGTGGGGCGACGAGGCCGACGAGGAGAAGTACATCCACATGCATCCCGGCGCACACCCGGACCTGGTGCCGTGGCTGCTGGAGAAGGAGATCCACATCTGGGGCGTGGATGTGGTGTCGACGGACCACCCTATGAACCTTCCCATCGGCCGCTTCCTCGGGAAGGGGATGCACGGGCACTGCGACCGGGTGCGCGCGGCGGCGGAGGCCAAGTTCGGCGGACCGGAGGGCGTGGCGGAGATGTTCCCCGACAGCGCCTACCAGCTCACGCACAACGCGCTGTTCCCGCACCACTGCATGCACGTGGAGAACATGGGCGGCGAGATCGGCGCCCCCGAGCTGCAGAACCGGCGCCTGGTGATCGGGATCTTTCCCTGGAAGTTCGCCGGTGGCGAGGCCGCCTTCTGCCGCGCCGTCGCCTTCGACGGCGAGTGGCCGAAGGACGTGTAGTCGGAAGCCCACCTGCCGTCTCGCCGCCGACCCGCGGGGAGACGGCTCCCTCCTGGGCGCGCGTTCGGGCGCCTCCATCCTCCCACACGGAGGGTACTCGCATGTCCCGTCCAGGCTGGACCAGGAACCTGCCGCCGCTGCTGCTCTGCTGCGGCATCGCGGCGTGCTCCGGCGCGCGTGCGGCACCGCGAGCGACCACGGCCGCGGCCGACCCGGGCAGCTCGGTGGTGAAGGTGTTCTTCGTCGACAGCGCCGGGGGCAACTTCCTGTTCCGCGGCTCCGTTCCGGACCAGGGAGACGACTTCGAATTCGACAGCCTCAAGGCGGCCATCGTCGCGGCGGGCGCGGACAGCGGGGTGGTGGTGCCGCCGGACTTCTACATGATCGACGTCAACCTGCTCCAGCTCGAGAACCCCGGCGAGCCGCAGGACGTGCTGGACGAGTTCCAGTTCTTCACCGCCAACCCGGACAGCGGCCAGCTCCGCTACTGGCGGACGCAGGGCACGCCGGTCAGCGCGGAGAACCCGAACCAGGTGTTCGGCGGCGCCTTCCGCGACAGCCTGGTCGCGGACCTGCCGGCATGGCTCGGCGAGCCGCTGCTGGACCGCGTGGACAGCATCCGCGCCTGGCTGGAGGACCCGAGCCGCGGGCCCACGGTCATCTACGTGCACTGCATCGGCGGCTGCGACCGCACCGGCGAGATGATCGGCGCCTACTCGCTGCGCTACAAGGGCCTGTCGTGGGAGACGGTCAACGCGCAAAACTTCATCCCCTGCAACCGCCCGTTCGGCTGCGACAACTACAACGCGACGCAGTGGTACTGCCTCTGGCTCAACCGCACCTTCGGCCTCGAGCTGGATTGCGACGAGAACCTTGGATGCACGTAGGGAGAGAGAAAGATGACCGAGATCGTCGTACTCGTCCTTGCTTCCACCGCGGCGTGGGTTGCACTCGTCAGCTCAAGCCGGGCAATTCGCCGCCAGCACGCACAAGCGATCGGCCCCCTTGCGCCCTCCAGCACCAAGACCAGCGTGCTCATCGCGAAACAGGCCGCCGTGTACGATGGAATCGAGAGTGAACTTCGCGGTGCCCCTCACATCGACATCCGCGGCGTGCGGATCGTTGATCGCGCGGAACTCGTTACCGTTGCGGTCTCTCTCTTGAGCGACAGGCTCGACTCCGCTGATGAGGAAGAAGTACAGAAACTCCTGCCGCGGCTGCAATACCTCGAGCAGAAGGGTCTAGAGAGACTCGCCGAGATCCATCTCCAAGTGACCCCCGATTGCGACTCACGGGTTTGAGCGGGCGATCGCGAACAGTCGAATACCCGTCCAGATACTCGATTGTAAGCCCCATCCTACTATCTGCCGCTTACCCGCGCATTAGGTTCAGCGGCATCGCGGTCCGGGGAACCGCAAGGACTCACCACCTCAGGAACTGCACGTTTCGGCCCTCCGCTTTTGCAGTTCCCGGGTATCCTCTCCCTCCGTATCGGCTTCAGTTTGCGAAGACAATGCCGCGCGTCGGCGAGGCCGGGCCGTACACGTGCTACCACGTAGCGCTTCCAACCTTTCAATTCCCGCCGGTATCCAAAGCGGGAACCCTGATCCGGACGCCCGCAGCGCATGCACACCCGGAGGATATTGCATGATCCCACGCTCCTTGACTCCCGTCATCTTGGCGACCGCCTTACTCGCGTCGGCCACGGCGGCAAGTTCGCAGACACCATCGTTCGAGCAGAAGCCCTGCCCACCGCAACTGGAGGGTGCGCGGTGCGGGACGGTGCAGGTGCCGGAGAACCGCGAGGCGCCGGGGAGGATGCTGGCGCTGAACGTGGTGGTCTATCCCGCCAAGTCGGCCACGCCGGCGAAGGAGGCGATCGCGTTCTTCAGCGGAGGGCCGGGGACGGCGGTCACGCGGGACGCGCAGTGGTATGCGCGCGAGCATCAGTCCGTACGCGACACGCGCGACCTGCTGTTCGTCGACCAGCGCGGCACCGGCGGGAGCGCGCCGCTCCAGTGCGCGCTCCGCGACACCGCCAACCCGCAGTCGTACCTGGACGACTTCCTGCCCCCGGCCGCCGTGGCTCGCTGCCGCGAAGAGCTCTCGCGCAGCGCGGACCTGATGCGCTACGGCTTCGCGGACCTGGCGCACGACACGGAGGCGGTGCGGCAGGCGCTGGGATACGAGAAGCTGGACCTGAGCGGGGGCTCCTACGGCACGCGGGCGGCGCTGGGCTATCTGCGCCTGTACCCGCAGAACGTACGCAGCGTCATGCTGCTGGGGCTGGTGCCGCCCGGCTTCCTGCAGCCCGCCCCCTACGCGCGCGACCTGGACGCGGCGCTGGCCGGCCTCTTCGCGGAGTGCCGCGCGGACGCGGCGTGCAACGCAGACTATCCGGACCTGGAGCGGGAGGCGCGCGAGGTCGCGAACCGCCTGGACGCCGCGCCGGGCGTCGCGGAGATCGTGGACGCGCGGTCCGGACGGCGCATCCGCCTGGCGCTGTCGCGCGGCACGTTCGTGGAGACGATCCGGCGGATGCTGTACGACGCGCCGTCCGCCCGCAGCGTCCCGTACTTCATCCACCGCGCGTACCGGGGCGACTTCGCGCCCGTGGCGCGCACGGCGCTCCGCGACCGGCGCGGGATGATGCAGTCGAGCTGGTGGGGGCTGTTCCTCTCCATCACCTGCAGCGAGGACGTGCCGTTCATCGACCGGGCGGCGGCCGCGGCGGACAACGGGCGCACGATGCTGGGCGACTACCGCGTGGCGCAGCAGGCGCAGGCGTGCGACACCGGCTGGCCCACGTACGCCGTCC
>DASTLD010000194.1:0-2489 GCA_035715345.1 Longimicrobium sp. | reverse complement strand
CCCTGCTCGCCCTGCGGGCCCTGGGCACCGGTGGCGCCCGCCGGACCCGCGGGACCCGTCTCGCCCTGCGGACCCTGGGCGCCGGTGGCGCCCGCCGGACCGGCCGGGCCCTGCTCGCCCTGCGGACCCTGGGGGCCGGTGGCGCCGGTCGGACCCGCGGGACCCTGCGGGCCGGTGGGGCCCACGACGTTGAAGCTGAACTCGATGTGGTTGGCGTTCGTGCAGCTCGTGCGGAGCCCCGTCTCCTTGATGCGGTAGATGGTGCCCGTGTTGGGGGCGTAGCAGGCGTACACGGTGTCCGCCTGCTGCGCCGCGGCATCCGTCGCGGCGCAGCCCAGCGCCAGCGGCAGCGCCGCCAGCAGGTACGGCCAGGGACTGCGGAGGGAGGATCGCGTGGTGCTTCTCATCACTTCCTCTTCAACGGTGGGGGGAGGGGAGGTGACGCACCCCGGAGGGTGCCGGGTTTCACTGAATACCGAGCAAATGTGTGCTGCTGCTGGCCCAAAAGGAGGGGCCGCATGGAGTCTCGCTCCAAGGGTGCGGGGAGGATTCCTGCTTGTGGACAGTTTAAAACGACAGCGGGATGGAGCTTGCTACGAAAATCCGTATCAGGGCGATGCGGGCCTGAAAAAGGCCCGGCAGCCGGTGGGGCGGCCGGGCCTTTCGTCGGGAAAGGTCAGGGCCTGGCGGCCGGGGCGGCGAGCAGGGCCTCGATCCGCTCCAGCCGGGCGCGCAGCTCCGCGTTTTCCTGCTGGAGCTTCGCGTTGGACTGCTCCAGCGCCTGGATGCGGGCGCCCTGCGCCTGCGCCTGCCGGTCGAGCGCCTGCACGCCCGCCAGCGCCACGCCGTCCGCGTCCACCGTGCCGATGCTGACGTCGTCGGTGCCCAGGCCGAACGCGGCGCGGAAGTCCTGCGCGGTGGGGCCCAGGTGGCGCACGCCGTCCGCGTCGTTGCGGTAGCTCCAGCTACGGATGGACAGCGTGCGCAGGCGGGCCAGCACGTCCTCCGGGCGCACGTCCTCGAACAGGTGCTTGCGGTTCACGTCCGAGGCGTTCTGCCAGACGCCCGTGTTCGACAGGTACGCCCCCGTGCTGGTGGCGATCATCGTGTTGCTCTGCCCGTGGTAGCTGCTGGGGCAGGAGGCGAGGTTGCTGACCCCCTGTCCGCCGAAGGAGATCCCGGAGCTCTGGTTGGACGAGGTCCAGATCACGAACCCGCAGGTCGTCCGCCAGGTGGCCGAGTGGTTGGAGCCGGCACGCGTCGTATCGACCGAGGCGCGGTCCGAGAACACGAACGACCCCGACCGCGCGTTGGTGTGCGCGTGGTACCCCAACGCCACCGAGGACGCGCCGCTGGCCGTGTTGTCCTCGCCGACCGCGAACGAGGTCACCTGGGCGGCGGTGGACCGCAGGCCGAACGCCGTCGCGTTGGCGGCGCTGGCGCGCACGTCCTGGCCCATGGCCACGGAGTACTCGCCGATGTTCGCGGCGTCCCACTGCGTGCCGTTGATGCCGCCGGCGCGGAAGGCCGCCTTGCGGGCGTACCACATCATGCGGATGCCGGAGCCGTCCTTGGGGATGCCCGAGCCGTCGCCGTCGCCGTCGTACACGCCGCCGAAGAGCGCGCCGCCGTCGATGTTCACGCGGAAGCGGCTGAGCCCCTGGTAGCTCGCGGCGATCAGGGAATCCGGCTGCGCCGAGGCGGGCGCCGGGAGGGCCGCCGCCGCGGCGGCGGTCAGGAGCACGAGGATAGGGTAGCGGCGCATGGCTCTGGTCTACTTCTCATGGGTTGGTTCTCCGCGCCGGCCCGGAGCGCGGGCCGGCCGGCGGGGACGTCGGTGCTACGGCTTGGGCTGGCCCGCGGGCGCCTGGGCGGCCAGCAGCGCTTCCAGCCGCTGCAGCCGGGCCTCCAGCTCGTCCACGCGGCCGCGCAGGGCGGCGTTCTCCTCGCGCAGGGCGTCTACGTCGGACCGCAGGCCGTCCGTGCGCGTGGTCAGCGCCTTGGCGGCGGCCAGGTTCACCCCGTCGATGTCGATGGAGTTGATCATCACGTCGCTCTCGCCCAGGCCGAACGCCGCGCGGAAGTCCTGCGCGACGGGGCCCAGGTGGCGGATGGAGCGGTCCTGGGTCAGGTAGTTCCAGCTGGTGACCGGCACGCCGCGCAGGCGCTCCAGGACGTACTCGCCGTCCACGTCCAGGAAGTTCTCCTTGCGCGCCCGGTCCGAAACGGCGCTCCAGCCGCTGCCGCCGGCCGCCAGCTCCACGCCCGCGCTCAGCGCCTGGTTGGTGAAGACCTTGACGCCCCCGCACCCGCGCATGACGACCTGGTTGTTGGCCGTCGGGTAGACGGAGTCCGACGAGAACCCGGCGCACCCGTCGCCCAGCACGATGGAGCCCTGCCGGTTGGCCGTGCGCGCGTTCTTGCCGATGGCCACGGAGAACTGGCCGCTGGCGCTGTTCTGCAGCCCGATGGCCACGCCGAAGTTGCCG
>DASTLD010000193.1:0-3550 GCA_035715345.1 Longimicrobium sp. | reverse complement strand
CGTCTCTACGGGGCTCTCCTTGCCACGGCAGGCGGCGACGCGGACCGACAGAAAGCCCCTCCCCCGAAGTTGGGGGAGGGGTTTGGGGAGGGGGCCTCCGCCCACGGAAGGCAGTCCGCCCATGCGCGCAGGACCACGCAGGGTGAGGGCTCACGGCCCCAGCAGCACCGCGTTGGTGTAGAGCGGCTCCGTGGAGCGCCAGAACAGGCGGAAGAGCGGGTCGTCCGCGAACAGGACCACGCTGCCGCCGCCCATGCGCTTGGTCACCAGCCACGCCCCCTGCTCCAGCCGCCGCAGCTGCTCCGGCGCGATCACCCCGGAGATGCGCGTCAGGCGCTCGGGGAAGTAGGCCACCGTCTCCACCCCCTCGCCCGGCTCGAAGACGAGCTGGCCCACGTGCAGCGCGTAGGTCTCGTCCGGGCGCTCGTCCAGCCCCGCGCCGAAGGAGAGCGGGTGCGCCGGGTCCATCCTGAGCGGCAGGATGGTGCCCGGCACCTCCTGGCGCCACTCGCGGCGCTGCCGCTCCTCGCGGCCGGCCAGCCAGCGCGCGCGCTCGTTGGCCGCGCTGTCCGGCCGCGCGCCCTCGCGGGCCTTGACCTCCGCCAGCCCGGCCGCCACCTCCGCCCCGCCGGCCACCGCCACCAGCCGGCCGCCGCGCTGGATCCACGTCTTGAGCGCCTCGTCCGCCCCGCGGACGGCCCGCGGCGACGCGTCCGGCAGGATGATGACGTCGTACTCGGACAGGTCCATGAAGGCCAGGTCGGCGGCCTGGACGGCGTCGAAGGGCAGGCCCAGCTCCTTCTCCAGGAAGAACCAGTGCGCGCCGAACGAGGTGGCCGCCACGCCCTCGCCGCCCACCAGCGCGACCTTCGGCAGCCTGGCGACGGCGACGTTCTCGCTGCCCAGGTCGATGCCGCTCTCCGCCAGCCCCGTGGCCACCGGCGTCACCAGCGCGCCCAGGCCCGCGCGCGCCAGCCGGTCGTTCACCTCCGGGTTGCCCCGCGCGGGGATGAACCAGGTGCCCGCCGGCCAGCGCCGCCCGCCGAAGGTGGAGGGCTTGGCCAGGATGCGCGCGCGCCCGCCCGCCTGGAGAAAGCGCACCATGGGCGCCGACGCCGCATCGCCCGGCGAGACGAGCCAGCCGTACGATGCGGGGGGCGGCGCGGCGGTGGGCGGCGCGTCGGAGGGCGCGTCCACCGGGGCCCATCCCCCGCCCGCGGCGCCGGGGGCCACGCGGTAGGCGGCCACGCCGTACGCGTAGGGCAGCGACCAGGCGCTCACGTCGTACGAGTACTCCGCCTTGAGCTCCGTCTCCGGCTGCAGCAGCGTGACGGCCAGGCGCCCCAGCGGCTGCCGCGCGCGCACGCGGTAGGTGCCCGCGGGGAACTGCGACCGCGACGGCCAGCCCGGGTATGCGCCCGCCCGCGCCGTGAAGCCCGACGAGGCGCGCTCCACCTGGACGCCCTGCCGGCGCAGGTGCGCCACCAGGTCCTGCACCCGCGACGGGTCGGCGCCCGGCACCAGCAGGAAGTCCTGCTCGCCCTGGCCGGCGCTGCGCTGGCCCTCCGCGTAGTCCAGCAGCAGCCGCGCCTTGTCCGCGGCGGCGGTGCGCAGCGTGGCCTGGCCGGCGGTGCGGTGGTGCTCGGCGCGGTCGCGCAGCGTCAGCGTGTCGCCGGACTCCTGCTCGATGGCCAGGCCCGCGGCGCTGTGGCCGGCCTGCTCGTACGTCATCCCCACCGCGCCGGTCAGGCTGGGCCAGGAGTCGCCGTAGCCGGGGTAGAACAGGTCGAACGCCTCGCCCGTGTAGTAGGCCCAGCCGTGCTGGTCGAAGGCGCGCGCGTTGCCCTGCCCGAAGCGGCGCCCCCACTCCAGCACGTGCCGCGGGTAGATGGGGTTGATGGGCTCCGCCGCGGGGAAGAAGAAGTAGCTGGAGTTGTAGAACATCTCGTGGAAGTCCACGTGCACCTGGGGGTTCCAGCTCCACCAGGTGGCCAGCCGCGCGCGCGTCTCCGGCTGCGTGGCCCAGCTCCAGTCGCGGTTCAGGTCGAAGAGGTAGTGGTTGAAGCGGCCGCCCGGCCACGGCTCGCGGTGCTCGCGCGCGTGCGGGCTGGGGTTGGGGCGCTCGCCCATCACGGAGTGGAACCACTGCACGTAGCGGTCGCGCCCGTCCGGGTTGGTGACCGGGTCGATGACCACCACCAGGTTGTCGAGCACGCCGCGCACCTCCGGCGCATTGCGGGCCAGGTCCCACGCCGTCCACATCCCCGCCTCGCTGCTCGACGTCTCGTTGCCGTGCACGCCGTAGCTGAAGTACACGATGGCGGGGTTGCCCTCCGCGATCTGCCGCGCACGCTCGGCGGAGGTCTCCGGCCGCGTCAGCTCCGCGTTGGCGGCCAGGATCTGCGGCAGGCGCTGCAGGTGGTCCGCGCTGGCGATGACCAGCTGGAACAGCTCGCGCCCCTCCGGCGTGGTCCCGTACGGGCGATACTCCACCAGCGGCGACGCGTCCGCCAGCGCCCGCGCGTAGCGCTGCACGCCCGCGTAGGGGGTGAAGCGGTCGCCCATCTCGTACCCCAGCACCTGCGCGGGCGAGGGGGGCGCGTCCTGCGCGGCCAGGGGGCCGGCCAGCAGGAGGGCGGCGGCGGCCGGGAGCGCGCGCCGTCTCAGCGTGAGAGCCATGCGTGGGTTTCTTTGCGTGGGGAGAGATGCTAAAAAACCGCCGCCGTAGCTTATCCCACCGCCGCGCGGGGCGCAACGCGGGTTGACCCCCTCGCGCGCGCGGGTTAGCGTCCACGCGGGCGCGTCCGTGCGCGCCGCCGCGAATCATCCGAACCGAAGTTCCTGGCCCGTGCCGTCTTCCCCGCTCCGCCGCCCGCTCCTGGCCCTGCTCGCGGCCGCCGCGCTCTCCGCGTGCGGTCGCGCCGACGCGGCCGCCGGCGCCATCCCGCGCGACCGCTTCGTGGCGGCCAACGTGGCGCTGCGGCTGGTGCCGGACACGGTGCCCAACGCCGACAGCCTGCGCGCCGCCGCGCTGCGCAAGCACCGCGTCACCGCCAAGGAGCTGCGCGCGTTCGTGACGGCGCACGAGGCGGAGTACCTGGCGGAGGCGTGGAAGGCCATCGCGGAGCGCGTGGACAGCCTGAACGAGAGCGCGCGCCTGGCCGCGGCCAAGGCGGTGAAGCCGGGCGCCACCGGGCAGGCCGTCGCCATCCCGGGGAACGTGCCCCCGGGCGAGATCGCGCCGCTGCCGGGCGGGCCGCCCCCGCCGCCCAACCCCAACCAGGACGCGGCGCGCCGGCGGGTGCGCCTGCCGAGCGTGATCCAGGAGCAGCAGCAGCCCGGCGCGCCGAACCCCGCCCCGCCGGTCACGCCCGACCGCAAGCCCGCGCGGCGGCAGTAGGGACTGCAGGTTACAGGGGACAGGTTACAGGTTACAGCCAGCAGGCGGTGAGCAGGTCGGTGCGTCGCGGAGGCCAGTGTTGTCATCCTGAGGCCCCAGAGCACAGGACCTGTCCACGCACGGGCCGTCGTGGGGCCGAAGGATCTTGCC
>DASTLD010000192.1:0-4433 GCA_035715345.1 Longimicrobium sp. | reverse complement strand
GGTTCCACAGCCCGGCGATGGCGCGCAGATCGAGGCCCATCCCGCTCTTGTGCAGGATCTCGAACCCTTCGGCGTACGCCTGCAGCAGCCCGTACTCGATCCCGTTGTGGACCATCTTGGTGAAGTGCCCCGCCCCGCTGCCGCCCACGTGCAGGTAGCCCTCCGGGGGAGCGAGCGTGCGGAAGGCGGGCTCGCACAGGCGCACGGCGTCCTCGTCGCCGCCCACCATCAGGCAGTAGCCGTTCTCCAGGCCCCACACGCCGCCGCTGGTGCCCGCGTCCACCAGGCGGATGCCGGCCTCCGCCAGCTCCACCGCGCGGCGCTTGGTGTCCTTGAAGTTGCTGTTGCCGCCGTCGATCAGCACGTCGCCGGGCTGCATGTGGGCGGCAACGTCGCGCAGCACCTGCTCGGTGGGATGCCCGGCGGGCACCATCACCCACACCACGCGCGGCGCGGACAGCCCTTCCGCCAGCGCCTGCAGCGACGCTGCGGCGAACGCCCCCTCCAGCCCCCCGATGCGTGCGGCCAGCTCCGCGTCCCGGTCGAAGACGGCCACCTGGTGCCCGCCGCGCAGCAGCCGCTGCGCCATGTTGCCGCCCATCTTGCCCAGCCCCACCATCCCGATCCGCATCCCCCGTCTCCTCTGCTGGCGTCGCGCGCATCCCTCTGCGGGTGCGGCAAGATTGCCGCCGCGCAGGACGTCATCGCAAGAACGCGGGAGAGGCGCCCCCGGTGTGGGAGGCGCCTCTTCGACAGCAGCGGAGATCGGCGCGGGGGCGAGGCCCCCACCCGCTCGCTTAGGCTCGCACCCTCCCCCAAGTCTGGGGGAGGGTTGTGGGGCCTGCGCGCGGAGCCAGCCGCAGCGCAGTTCAGGTCTCCCCCTCTCCGCGCGCCGCGTGCACCGGTCCATACGTCGCATCGGGGTCAGGCGGGCGCGGGGGGAGGGGGCCGGGGGGTGGGGCCTCCCGCGGTAGAAGCCCGTCCCCCTCACCGGTCTGACTCCCCCTTTCCCGCCCCGCCGGGAGAGGGGCCGCGGGAGGCGCCTCAGCGCGTGTGGATGGCGATGGGGCCGTTGGTGGTGGCGACGCGGACGGTGGCGCCGCCGCCGTTGATGTCCTGGTTGATGCTACGGCGCCGGCGGCTCCAGCGGTCGCCGCGCCGCTCGTCGTCGTCGCGGCGCTCGCGGGTGCCGATGTTGGAGGCGAAGGGGCCGTTGACGGTGCTGGCCTCCAGGTGCGCCGCGTACCCGCGCGGCAGGTTGAGCGTGACCGGGCCGTTGACCGTCTGCGCGTCCAGCCCCTCGCCGCTCCAGCGGCTGCCGGACAGGGTGACGGCGAGCGGCCCGTTCTGCGCCCGCGCGCGCACGTCGCCGTTCACGTGGCTCAGGGCGATGGGCCCGTTGACCGCCTCCAGCCGGATGCGCCCGGTGACGCCGCTGACCGAGACGGGGCCGTTGTGCGTCTCCACGTCCAGGTTCATCCGCCGCGGGACGTAGATCACGTAGTTCACCGCGAAGCCGCGCCGGCCTTCGGTGGAGGGGCCGTCGGCGCGCACGGTGCCGCCCTCGGTGCGCACGCGGATGTCCTGCGCGATGTCGCGCGCGGCGGACTCGCTGGAGGCCCAGCTCTGGATGCGGGCGTGCACCTCGATCTCGTTGCGGTCCCAGGAGCGGACGGAGACGCCGCCGTTCTGGCGGCCGTCCACGGCCAGGCTGCCGCGCGCGGGGATGCGCGACTCGCGCACCTCGCAGTGGTGCACCCGGTCGCTGCGGCGGTTGTTGCGGCGGCAGTTCTCCACCCACTCGCCGTCGCTGTCCTGCGCGGCGGCGGGGAGGGCAAAAGTCAGGGCCGCGAGCACGGCGGCCGCGTGGATCATCGGGGAGCGCATCGTGAGCCTCGTCACGCTGTAGGGAAGGAGGACGCGGCGGACGGGCTCGCCCGCGCAGTCGGCCAATCAGACGCCGCCGCGCGGGAAAGGGTTTGAACTTGAAGGGGCCTTACTCTGCGTGCCCGGCAGGCGCGCGACGTCGTCGCAGGGCCCTCACCCTGCGTGGCACCAAGGCGCGCGACTTCGTCGCGTCCTCGGTGCCACGCTGTCCCTCTCCCGCAAACTGCGCGGGAGAGGGCGAAGGGTGGTGCACGCTGCCGCCCGCCGTGGCAGGGCCGCCCCCGTAGAGACGCCCCGGCGGGGCGTCTCTACCATGGAAATGCGCAACTCCACACTCCCACGCACGGATCTTCCCCGTTCAGTCCGCGCAGGCGGACTTGGTGTTTCTCAGGCGCGGTTTCAACCGCCGGCTCGAGGCGGGCAACGCACACCACCGCCCGCCCCTCCACGGAACCCGTCCGCGCAGGCGGACATCACGTTTTCACAGCCGCGAATTCATTCGCCGGGCGCCCCGCGCCGGGCGCCACCGCGCCGGTCCCTGGCACCCACACGCGGCGCTGTTCTCCACCTCACCCCGTCTGAGGCGAGCGGCAGTCGTAACTCGACACTGCACGAGCGCGATCACCCAACTCTGTCAGATCCTGAAACCCCGCTACGGCCTGCGGCACGCGCGCCACACCTGCACCATCTGCGCCCCGAACCCGGTGGGGCGCATTTGGACCATGCATCAGCCAGGATGTTGCGGTGCAAGCAGATGCGCGAATATCCCGACCGGGTACATCCGTTGCCTGTGGGCCGGGTGCGGACGGAGGCAGACGGCCCCGTTTTCCGCCTGACACGACCAGGCCGCACGCCGTGGGCACACCGGCGCGCGCGCTTCTACATAGATCGAACGATGAAGACCGCCATTCTCGGCGCCGCGCTCGCGGCGCTGGTAGTCTCGGGCACCCTGCGGGCGCAGGGGTGGTCGAGCTCCGCTCCCGTGCTGACGGTGAGCGCCAAGGTGTCCGACGTCCGCCAGGTGCAGTCCGCCACGGTGGTGCACCTGAGCTTCGGCAGCGACGGGCTGACCGCGGGCACCACCAAGACCGTGGACCCCACCGACGACGACCCGGCCGCGGGCACCGGCGCCAAGCTCGACATCCGCTTCAACGCCGGGACCCGCGTGTCCGTCACCGGCACGCCGCTGACGGCGGAGATCGACGGCGCCACGCACACGCTGACGCCCGCGTACACCTGCGCCGTCGCGCTGGACCGCACCGGCACGGGCATCCAGCCCATGGCGGGGGGATGCGCCACCGGCTACGAATGGGGCGGCGGCGACGTGGCCGGCATGCTGACGCGCACGGTCATGATCGGCGCCAGCATCCCCGCGGAGGAGAGCGTCAAGGCGCCCGCCGGCACTTACACCGGCAGCCTGACCGTGACGCTCTCCGCCAGCGGCGCCTGAGGGCTCACTCCGGCTCCCGGCGCCCCTCCGCGGTGCACCCCAGCAGCGCGGCCACGGCGGGATGGCGGGGCCGCCGCTCCGCCGTGAGCGCGTACCAGCGGAAGGCGACGCCCTCCACCGGCCCCAGCGACACCAGCCCGTGCGAGGCCGCCAGCTCCGCCTCCAGCAGCGCGGGCACCGCCACCAGGCCCACGCCCTCCGCGGCCAGGCGCGCGGCCACCTCCGCGTCGTCCACCTCCGCGGCGATGGCGGGCGTCACGCCGGCCGCCTCGAACCAGCGCTCCAGCGCCGAGCGCTGCGGCGCCTCGGCGGGGGGAAGGATGAAGGGCGCCCCGTCCAGCGAGCGCGGCAGTCGCGCGCGGTACCGCTCCGCGAGGCCCGGCGCGCCGAGCAGCACGGCCGGCGCCTCCGCCAGCGGGTGGCGCTGCGCGGCGCAGGCGGCGGACGGGAGCTGGTCGGTCAGCACCACGTGCAGCTCGTTCTCCACCAGCGCGGCAGCCAGGCGCTGCGGCGCGCCGCGGCGCAGCTCCAGCCGCAGCGACGCCTGCCCGCGGAGCGCGGGCGTCAGCAGCCGGTGCACCACCGCGGGGTGGATGGAGTCCGCCACGCCGGCGGACAGGCGCACCGGCGCGCCGCGGCGCAGCGCTTCCACCAGGTCGCGGCCCAGGCTGAAGATCTTGTCCGCGTACGAGTAGACGGTGCGGCCGGCGTCCGTCAGCGCCAGGCCGCGGCCGCTCTTCTCGAACAGCTTGGTGCCCAGCGACTGCTCCAGCAGCGCCACCTGGCTGCTCACGGCCGGCTGCGTCACGCCCAGCAGCACCCGCGCCGCGGCGATGCTGCCCTCGCGGGCCACCATCCAGAAGTAGTAGAGCTGGCGATAGTTGAGTGCGCGGATTCCGGTGCTCGGTTTCATGTTCGGACCACGTTCCGTGTGAACCGCCCGTCCCGGGAGCCGGGCGCGGCCTTACCCACCGCGCCGTCCGGCGCGAAGGCACGCTTTCCCTTATAGACGGGCTTCATCACGGACTGGCGCACTTTGCCTGCGCGGCCGCACCTCGCGAGCAGGAGTGATGGTCCACCGGAATGCGAACGGGCC
>DASTLD010000191.1:0-3655 GCA_035715345.1 Longimicrobium sp. | reverse complement strand
GTAGTTGCCGTTCTCCGCGGCCTCTCTTCTGAACCTCCGCGCCCTCTGCGTGATTCGCAGTTCTCCCGCAGTTCTCCGCGTCCTCTGCGTCTCTGCGTGAGACAAAAAAGCCCTCCCCCGGAAGCCGAGGGAGGGCGGATCGCGATGGGCGATAAAGCTACGGCCGTGAAGCCACGCGCGTGATCCCCGCGTTGGCCGTCTCCGCCGGCAGCGGGGGATTGGGCACGCCATGCTTCTTGTTCAGGTAGAACTGCGCGATCTGCGCCCCGATGGGCGCCGCGGCCTTGGAGCCGGACTCGCCGAACTCCACGATCACCGCCACCACGATCTCCGGCTCGCCCCCCGGCGGCCCCGCGAAGCCCGTGAACCACGCGTGCGGCTTCTCCGGGTCCTGCGAGTTCTGCGACGTGCCCGTCTTGCCGAACAGCTTCCAGCGGCGGAGCTGCACCGCGTGCGCCGTGCCGCCCTCCTCGATGACCGCCGCCATCCCCTGCCGCACCGCCAGCAGCGTCTCGCGCGTGACGCCCAGGTCCGTCTCCACCGGCACGTCGCGGCGCGCCAGCAGGTGCGGCCGGCGCGCGGTGCCGTCGGCGGCCAGCGCGGAGAAGAACTGCGCCATGCGCATGGGCGTCTGCGAGTTGGGCCCCTGCCCGATGGACAGGTTCATCACCTCGCTGGGCGGCGGCCGCCAGCCGAAGCGCTGCACGTACCAGTCGCGCCCGGTGGGAAAGGTGCCCACCCGCTCGCCCGGCACGTCGATGCCCGTGGCCCGCGAGAAGCCCAGACGCGTGCCCGCCGCCGTCAGCTCCTCGATGCCCAGCATGATGCCGAGCTGGTAGAAGTAGACGTTGCACGAGTTGGCCAGCCCCTGCACCAGGTCCTGCGGCCCGTGGCCCTCGCGCTTCCAGCAGCGCGAGTAGCGCCCCGCGAACGCCATCCCCCCCGTGCACGCCAGCGGCATGCGGTACCCGGGCGTGATGACGCCGCGCTCCAGCCCCACGATGGCCGTCGCCAGCTTCCAGGTGCTGCCGGGGGGGTAGATGCCGGCGATGGCGCGGTTCAGCAGCGGGCGCGCGGGGTCGCGGTTGAGCGCGGCCCAGTCTTCCGACCGCACGCCGCCCACGAACAGGTTGGGGTCGTAGGTGGGCGCGGAGTACATCGCCAGCACCTCGCCGCTGCCCGGCACCAGGGCCACCACGGCGCCGCGCATCCCCTGCGGAAAGACCTGGTGGGCGTAGCGCTGGAGGTCCAGGTCCAGCGTCAGCCGCACGTTCCGGCCCGGCTCGGGGGGGTCGGAGACGCGCGGGGCAAAGCGGCCGATCACGCGGCCGCGCGCGTCCACCTCCACGTAATGCGCGCCCAGCCTGCCGCCCAGCGCTTGCTCGTACTGCCGCTCGATGCCCGTCTTGCCGACGCGCTGCCCCGCGCGGTACCCCTCGAACTCCGTGCTCTGCAGCTCGCGGTCGTTGATCTCCAGCACGTACCCCGCGACGTGGGCCACCGCGGCGCCCGCCGCGTAGCGCCGCACCGGCTGCTCCTGCACCAGGATGCCGCGGAACTGCCCGTAGCGCTCCTCCAGCCGCGACACCTGCTCGAAGCTGAGCCGCGGCGACACCAGCACCGGCTTGCCCCGGCTGGCGCGCGCGGCGGCCACGGCCTGCTCCACCACCGCGGTGTCCAGCCCCAGCAGGGGCACCACCGGCGCCAGCCAGGCCCGCACGGAGTCCGCCGGGCCGGGCTCCACGGAGAGCGTGAAGATGCTGACCGTCTCCGCCACCAGCTTGCCGTCGCGGTCCACGATGGCGCCGCGCGGGGCGGGGATGGGGACGATGTCGAAGCGGTTGTCGTCCGCGCGCAGCACGAACTCCGAGTTGCGCATGACCTGCGTGCGGAAGAACGCCGCGCCCAGCGCCGCCAGCGCCACGGACAGCGCCAGCATGGCGCTGAGCGCGCGCCTGCGGCGCTGGTGGGGGTGCCAGGGGTCCAGCGAGTGGACGGAGAATTCCTGGAAGCGCGACATGCCCTGCGGAAAAGACCGGCGGACGTGGGGGATGGGGACCGCGTAAACTTATATCCGCAAAGGTTTTTGCGCCAGACGGAACCCGGCCCGGCGGCGGGGGGTTCCACGCACGGGTCCGCGGGCGCCGGGCACGAGGTGCTTGCGCGCGCGGCGCGGGGGGCTATCTTTCCCAGCATCCGCGCCACGTCGAACACTCCGCATGTGCCCTGGCGGGCACGCAACTTGACGTGCTCCCGGCGCGGAGCCCAGCCTCTCACACGGCAGCCGAGTTTCCAAACCCGGCCGGCGCTCGCCGGCGGGACTTCCGTGTGTCTCCCTGATTCAACACCCTGAGCACCGGCATGAGCCTTTCCGCCCAACCGTCCCCCGCGGCGCGCCCCCAGAACGCGCCGCCGCCGCCCGCGGACGGCATACTCGAGATCCTTCCCAGCGGCAGCGGGTTCCTCCGCACCAGCGCGCACGGCTACCAGGCCGCCGACGGCGACGTCTTCGTGTCGCAGTCGCTGATCCGCCGGCTGGGCCTGCGCACCGGCGACCGCCTGCAGGGCACCGTGGGCACGCCGCCCGGGCGCGGCAAGAGCCCGCCCATGGACGAGGTCCACTCCGTCAACGGGCTGGACCCGGCGCTCGCCCGCAGCCGGGCGGAGTTCTCCACCCTCCCGGCCACCTACCCCGACGAGCGCCTCAAGCTGGAGCTCACCGACGGCTCCGCCAGCCGCCGCGACTACACCAACCGCATCATCGACCTCATCGCCCCGCTGGGCAAAGGGCAGCGCGCCCTGATCGTGGCCCCGGCCAAGGCCGGCAAGACCACGGTGCTGCAGGCCATCATGCGCGGCATCCACACCAACTATCCCGACGCGGCGCTGATGGTGCTGCTGGTGGACGAGCGGCCGGAGGAGGTCACGGAGATGCAGATGCTGGGCATCGGCGAGGTCATCGCCTCGTCGTTCGACTGCCCGGCGGAGCGGCACGTGAACGTGGCGGAGATGGTGCTGGAGCACGCGCGGCGCCTGGTGGAGAGCGGCCGCGACGTGGTGATCGTGCTGGACTCGCTGACGCGCCTGGCGCGCGCCTACAACACCACCGAGCGCGGGACGGGCCGCATGCTCAGCGGCGGCATCGACAGCGGCGCGCTGGAAAAGCCCAAGCGCTTCTTCGGCAGCGCGCGCAAGGTGCGCGGGGGCACGGGCAGCCTGACCATCATCGCCACGGCGCTGATCGACACGGGCAGCCGCGGCGACGAGGTGATCTTCGAGGAGTTCAAGGGCACGGGCAACAGCGAGATCGTGCTGGACCGCACGCTGGCGGACAAGCGCATCTTCCCCGCCATCGACATCGAGAAGAGCGCCACGCGCCGCGAGGAGCTGCTGTTCCCGCCGGAGCACCTGGACAAGATCTACCAGCTGCGCCGGGCGCTGCACTCGCTGGGGATGGAGGACGCCATCCAGCTCCTCACCAAGCAGATGAACGACACCCGCACCAACGAGGACCTGCTCGGCAAGCTGCGGTAGACCGCGGACTCACGCAGAGACGCAGAGGACGCAGAGAACTGCGGGAGAACACGAGGGCCGCCGAGCGTAGGCGGCCCTCTCGTACATCAGCAGTATCGTGGTCGGCTTCAGGCGAGACTGT
>DASTLD010000190.1:0-6575 GCA_035715345.1 Longimicrobium sp. | reverse complement strand
CTGAGCCGCACCGCATCACCCGAAAACGGAAGAGAGGGGCGCCGCATCGATCGCGGCGCCCCTCTTCTCATCTCCCAACCGAAAGCCTCACGCGGAGCCGCGGAGGACGCGGAGAACCCTCTGCGCCCTCCGCGGCTCCGCGTGAGATTCTCGTTCCTTCAGCCCGCCCGCGCCCAGACGTAGTAGCCGCCCGGGGTGTCGAAGTCCGTGCGAACGCGGACCATGTAGGTGCCCGCTGCCAGCGTGAGCGTGACCCGCGAGCAGTAGCGGAAGGCGCTCTCGTTGATGTCCTCGTTGGAGCCCAGCGTGGAGCCGGTGGGGCCGAACACCGTCAGGTGCGTGTCCGCCGCCAGTCCGAAGCCGCAGCCGCCGCCCAGGCCGCCCGTCTCGAAGGTGTAGACGCCGCCCGGCACGGTGACGCGGTAGTAGTCCTCGTCCAGCGCGCTGGAGAGCGAGGCGGTGTAGATGCCGCCCAGCAGCAGCCGGTTGCCCGTGTTCTGCGCGTTGTTGGGCTCACTCTCGGCGGGGCGCAGGATGGAGAAGGTGGCGGGGTACTGGCCGGCGCCGCGCACGGCCACCACGGCCGGCGAGTAGATGCCGCCCAGCGAGCCCCAGCGGCGGCCCGGCAGGCCGGTCAGGCCGTCGCCGTCCTCGTCCTCCGCGCCGGCCACCCAGTAGTCCCCGTCCGCCAGGCCGCCCACGCTGAACGCGCCCTGCGCGTTGGCCGCGGCCTGCGCCACGAAGGCGCCCGTGGCGCTGTTGTAGACGCGGGCGAACAGCGAGGTGGCGGGGGCGCGATTGCCGGCCAGGCTGTTGCGCGCGTGCACCACGCCGGCGCCGTACTGGATGTCGTTCCCGGGCGCGCCCTGGTCCACCGCCCAGTCCAGCAGCCGGGCGCGGAGCTGCGCCGCGGTCATCCCCGGCTGCTGCGCCAGCAGCAGCGCGGCCACGCCGGCCACGTGCGGCGACGCCATGGAGGTGCCGAACGCGAAGGAGAGCGCCGGGCTGTTCTCGCTGAAGTCCCAGGCCAGCGAGAGCACGCCGTGCGACTCGTTGCCCAGGTCGAAGTCGCCGCCGGGCGCCGCGATGTCCACCGCGGTGCCGAAGGTGGAGTACGAGGCCAGCACGCCGTCCGGCCCCACCGCGGAGACCGCCAGCACCTCCGGGTACGCCGCGGGATAGCCCACGGTGGAGGTGCCGTCGTTGCCCGCCGCCGCCACGATCAGCGAGCCCGCGGCCGCGGCCGCCTGCACCGCGCTGCGCAGCACCGGCTCGTCCGTGGGGCCGCCCAGGCTCAGGTTGATGATCTGCGCCGCGCTGGGCGCCTGCACCGTGCCGCCCTGGCCGTTGCTGGCGGGCAGGCCCGCCGCGTACAGGATGCCCTGCGCGATGTCGAAGTAGGTGCCGTCGCCCAGGCCGTTGAGCACGCGCACGGGGCGGATGCGCACGTTCCAGTTGATGCCCGTGCTGCCGATGGCGTTGTTGCCCATGGCGCCGATGGTGCCCGCCACGTGCAGGCCGTGCGCGCCCGCCGCGCTCTCCTGCACGCAGGTGCCGGCGGCGTTGACCTCGTACGACTTGGGGATGGTGGGGTCCGCGTCGTAGCCGCCGCCGTCGCCGGTCAGGTCCACCGTGCCGCCGCCGCAGAAGGGCACCACGAAGCTGGAGGCGAAGTCGTAGCCGTCGCTGGTCAGGTTGGCGGCGATGTCCGGGTGGTCGAAGCGGATGCCGTCGTCCACCACCGCGATGAGGGCGGTGCGGTTGCCCACCTGCATGCCCCAGGCGCGCGGCAGGTCCAGCAGCTCGTAGTGCCACTGCTGCGCCACGTACGCCTCGTCGTTGGGCAGCAGCTGCCCGTACGCCTGCGCCCGGGCGTCGCGCGAGACGGAAGCGACGGAGGCGTCGCGCAGCAGCGCGGCGCGCACCTCGTCCAGCCGCGCCGGGCTGCTGACCCGTACGCGGGCGCTCAGCAGCGCGGGCGACACGTCCGCGACGCGCATGGGCAGCGCGGCGTGGCGGCCCAGCCTGTCGCGCATGCCGCGGGCGAGCGTGGCCGCCGTCTGCGCGCTGCGCATGGCCCGCGAGCCGATGGCGGGCGCGGAGAGCGAGGCCTGCTTGAAGGTGACGATCAGCGCGTCGTCGGAGTACCGCAGCGGCCGCTTGGCGCGGAAGGCGGTGAAGCCGCCGCGCACCCGCCGCCCGGCGCGGAACTCGGTGTCGCGCGCCAGCGAGGCCAGCGCGTTGCCGGCCAGCAGCGCGGAGACGGGGTCGCCGACGGTGATGGTGCCCGCCACGCGGCCGTTGGGCTGCGCCGTGGCGGTGAAGGTGATGTCGTTGCCCTTGAGGCTGGACGAGGCCACCATGGTGTGCGCGCCGGCGCGCTTGCCCAGCGTCCAGGTGACCGTGGCCAGGCCGTCCGCGCCGGAGGTGGCGCTGGCGGTGCTGGGCTGGCCGCTGGCGGTGTCGCCCTGCGTGAAGGTGACGGTGCCGCCGGCCACGGGGGTGCCCGCGTGGTCCACGACCTTGACCACCAGCGGCTGGGCCAGCGCCTCGCCGGCCAGGCCGGTCTGCGGGGTGCCGGAGACCAGCGAGAACGAGTGCGGCACGCCGTCCTTGGGGGGCGACGGGCTGTCGCAGGCGGCGAACAGGAGCAGGGCAAGCGGCAGCAGGCCGCGGCGCAATGCGGTCATCGGCGGGATCACGGGTGCGGGAGAAACGGACGGCGGACGAAGCGCAACCTCCAAGCGGACCAACAATTTACGATGATTCGGCCGAAATTTCAACGCCCTCCGCGAAGGGAGGTGGAGGACGATGGGTTTGGGCGGAATTCGGCCGTCGCGGGGCGTGTGGAACACGGTGGCGCGGGCGGAGTTCCCTGCGCGCGGCGCCGCCGTGCGCCGGACGGCAAGATCCTTCGGTCGGCGCCCCGCCGTCGCGAGGGAGGCGGGTTCGGCGCGGCGCCTTCCTCCAGGATGACAGACGGACGGATCGTGCCCCTTTCGCCCGCGGATTGCCGGGCGGCGCGCGTGGGACCTACATTCGCCGCGAGAAGCCAATCACCCGCAGGAGCCATCGCAGGATGACGAACCGAACCGTCCGCATCGCCGCCGCGTCGCTCGGGGGCGTGCTCGCCGCGGCGCCCGCGTGCGCGCAGGCCCTGCGCGTGCCCGACGGCGACCCGCGGGTGCGCCAGGCGCTGGAGTACGTGCGCCGCACGGAGCCGCAGGCCATCGACGAGCAGATCGCCATCTGCCAGATCGAGGCACCGCCGTTCAAGGAGCAGCGCCGCGCGGAGGACTACCGCCGCCGGCTGGAGGCCGCGGGCCTGCGCAACGTGCGCATCGACGCGGAGGGCAACGTCATCGGCGAGCGGCCGGGGCAGCCGGGCGAGCCGGTGATCGTGGTCTCCGGCCACCTGGACACGGTCTTTCCCGAGGGCACGGACGTCACCGTCCGCCGCGACGGCACCGTGCTGCACGGCCCCGGCATCGGCGACGACTGCCGGGGGCTCACCATCCTGCTGGCGCTGGCGCGGGCGCTGGACGACGCGCGGATCCAGACGCGCGGCACCATCCTCTTCGTGGGCACCGTGGGCGAGGAGGGGCCGGGCAACCTGCGCGGCGTGCGCCACCTGTTCGCGACCGAGCTCAAGGACCGCGTCGACTACTTCATCTCCATCGACGGCACGGGGCTGGGACTCACCCGGGACGCGGTGGGCAGCAACCGCTACACGGTGACCTACAAGGGGCCGGGCGGCCACAGCCACGGCGACTTCGGCATCCCCAACCCCATCCACGCGCTCGGCCGGGCCATCGCGAAGGTGGCGGAGTTCCGGGTGACGGAGGATCCGCGCGTCACCTTCAGCGTGGGCATCGTGGAGGGCGGCACGTCGGTCAACTCCATCGCCATGCGCGCGGCCATGCAGGTGGACATGCGCTCCGTGGACCCGCGGGCGCTGCAGGAGCTGGACGGCCGCTTCCGCGCCGCCATCGCGCAGGCGCTGGACGAGGAGAACGCGCGCTGGAGCCAGGGCGAGCGGCTGACGATGGAGATCGACACCATCGGCATCCGCCCGGCGGGCCGCCAGCCGGCGGACGCGGCCATCGTGCGCGCGGCGGAGGCGGCGGGGCGGTCGCTGGGGTTCGAGGTGCCGTCCGTGGCCAGCAGCACGGACGCCAACATCCCCATCAACCTGGGCATCCCCGCGGTCACCATCGACGGCGGGGGGCGCGGCGGCGGCGCGCACTCCCTGGGCGAGTGGTTCGACACCAAGGACAGCCACCTGGGCACCCAGTGGGCGCTGCTGTTCGTGCTGACCCTGGCCGGCGTGCGCTGAGCGCCGGCATTCCACGAAAGGCACGTCGCGATGTCGATGAACGGGCAGTTCCGCCGCGTGTCCACGCGCGCGGCGACGCTGGTGGTGGAGAGGCCGCACCTGGCGCCGGCGCTGCTCGCGTTCGCCGCGCGGGGGGACGACGACGAGTCCGACCCGCTGCACGGTGTGCCGCTCCACTTCCGCGGGCTGCTCGAGGAGCTGCCGGAGGAGCAGGTGGCCGCCGCCGCGGAGCAGTTCCGGGCCATCGCGGCGCAGCTCGGCTCCGCGATGGAGGAGCTGTACGCAAAGGAGATGGAGGAGCTGCGGGGCGCCGGGATCAGCCCGGACGACGTGGCGCCGGTGCTGGACATCCGCAAGAACTGGCACGGGCTCCACTACCTGCTGACCGGCAGCGAGGCGGGCGGGGAGGGGCCGCTGGCGCGGGCGGTGCTCGGCGGGCGCGAGATCGGAGACGACATGGGCTACGGCCCGGTGCGCCTGCTGGACGCGGCGGAGGCGGCGGCCGCCGCCGAGGCGCTGGACGCCGTCAGGGTGGAAGACCTGACCGGGCGGTTCGACCCGGAGGCGATGGAGATCGCGGGGATCTATCCCAGCGGCTGGGGCGATCCGGACTACGACGCGCTGGACGACCTGCTCACCGCGTTCGAGCTGGTGCGCGGCTACTACCTGGACGCGCAGGCGGCGGGGCAGGCCATGCTGCTGGCCATCACCTGAAGCTCACGGTCCGCCCGCGCCCCGGCCGACGGGGAGCGAGTCCAGGAGGACCAGGCGCTCGCCGTCCCAGCGGTAGTAGTAGGCCCTGGCGGTGAGGACGTCGGGGGCGTTGACGCCGTAGGCCTCGCGCCAGAAGCCCGGCGGGTCCACCACCAGCATCTCGCTGTCCAGGCGGTGCCCCACGCCGAGGGCGGCCGGCTCGTCCGCCATGTACGCCACCCGCCCGGTGCGCGCGTCCACGATGGCGTACGCGTGGCACGGGCTGCCGCATCCCCACTCCACCACCGTGTAGTGCCCGGCGAAGTTGGGCCCTTTCGCCGCGCCCTGGCGCAGCATGGTGCGGAACTCCCGTGCGCGGGCGCTCTCCAGCTTCACCGGCGCGGGCGTGCCGGTGAAGGTGTCGCGCGCGGGGTACTGTTCGAACCTCGGCATCCGCTTCTCCGCTTCAGCCCACGGCTCCTTGCCGGGCGCCAGCGGGAACTCGCTCTGCGGCGGGCCCGCGGCGATCGGTGCCTGGGCGGCGGGGCGCCGTGACGGCTCGTCGCGGCAGGCGGCGAGCAACAGCAGGGGAAGAACGAAGCGGGGGCGCACGGCTGGGCGGGGGGGTGCAGGGTAGATCGGGGCCGCGGGCGATGCGGGGGATTCTGGCGGCGGGTTGCAGCCGCATCAATCCCACCGCATGTTGGCGCGCCACGATCCGGGACGAAACGGGAGATTTCTGGGATGGCCGAATACGAGGCCGCGCGCATCAGCGCGGTGCCGGAGGGCGAGGCGCGCGGGTTCAGCGTGGGCGGGCGCGAGATCGTGCTCTGCAACGTGGAGGGCGAGATCTACGCGCTGCAGGGCATGTGCTCGCACGAGGAGCTGCCGCTGGACGGCGCCGAGGTGGAGGACGGCGTGCTGACGTGCGACTGGCACGGTGCCAGCTTCGACGCGTGCACCGGCCGCGTCCTGGGCCTGCCGGCCACGTCGCCGCTGCGCACGTACGACACGCGCGTGGAGGACGGGCGCGTGTTCGTGACGCTGCCGGACTGATGCGCCGCGCCGGCCTGCTGGCCGTGGCGCTGCTGGCGGCGTGCTCCGCAAACGGGGGAACGGGGGACGGGGGAGGGGAGATGCGGTTCCTGGCGCTGGGCGACAGCTACACCATCGGCGAGGCGGTCGCGGAGGCGGAGCGGTGGCCGGTGCGGCTCGCCGCCCTTCTCCGCGAGCGGGGGATGGACGTCGCCGATCCGGAGATCATCGCGCGGACCGGGTGGACCACGGACGAGCTGTCGGCGGCCATCGACGAGCGCGATCCGCAGGGACCGTACGCGCTGGTGTCGCTGCTGATCGGCGTCAACAACCAGTACCGCGGCCGCTCCGCCGACGAGTACCGCGGCGAGTTCGCGGCCCTGCTGCGCCGCGCCATCGCCTTCGCGGGGGGAGACGCGGGGCGGGTGATCGTGCTCTCCATCCCCGACTGGGGCGTGACGCCGTTCGCGGAGGGCCGCGACCGCGCCGCCATCGCCGCGGAGATCGACGC
>DASTLD010000189.1:0-6963 GCA_035715345.1 Longimicrobium sp. | reverse complement strand
TCTGGCGTCCTGGCAACTGTTCGGGCTCTGCACGACCCCGTGTAGGGCGCCCAAGCTGAGGGGCGGAGTCTCGTCCACAGGATGAACGGGCTACCCTACACTCCGAATTTACTACTTGGCTGACATACAAGGATGACAACCCGGAGCCGTGCGGTGTGTAATCGCGCAGACGCCCGTATGCAGTCCGCGCAGGCGGACTTCGTGTTTTGTTAGCCGCGAATTCATATCATTCACCGGGCGTGCGACGACGCCTGTCTGGTGCGTCGCCGCCAGCGCATCTGTCGGCCTCTGACCCTTCCGCGATACATGAGCGGCCGGCCCTCCGTGGAGGACCGGCCGCTCGCTTTCATCTCTCTCGCAGTTCTCCGCAGTTCTCCGCGTCCTCCGCGGCTCTGCGTGAGGCTACCCTACTGGATGGCGACGGCGATGCGGCCGATGTAGGCCTGGTCGCCGGACAGGAGCCTCGTGGGCTCCGCGCCCTCCGTGTACCCGCGCGGGATGAAGGTCAGCGTCACGTCGCCGTCGCGCCACAGGCCGCGGCTGCGCAGGTACGCGTACACCCGCAGCAGGCTCAGCCGCCGGCCGTGGCCGGCGTGATCCGGCACGTGCCCCGCGTGCCCGGCACCCTGGACCGGCACCCCGAAGAAGTCCAGGCTGCCCACGTAGAACGGGCTCCGGTACGTGGCCTGCTCCGGCGCGTGCGGCAGGTTGGCGTACACCTCGTAGAACACGCGCGGCTCCTGCAGCAGCACCAGCCCGTCCAGGCGCGCGAACACGTCGTTCCCGCCGCCGCGGCCGGCCTCCAGGTCGCGCAGCGCGACCCCGGCCCCGCGCGACAGCGGCACCCGCACCGAGAGCGGCAGCGCGCCCAGCCGCACGCCCACCTGCGCGTCCGCCAGCGGCTCCGCGGCCACCCGGCCCGGGCGCCGGCTGATCGGCTCCGCGATGGCGGCCGTCTGCGCGTCGACCGCGTCGACCGGCTCGGCCGCGTCGACCGCCACCGGCGAGCAGGAGATGTAGCGGTAGCAGAGCTGCCGCACGGTGCTGACGATATCGGCTCCGGTCATCTGCACCACGTTCCCGTTCTCGTCGTAGAACTCGAAGATGTCGGTGGTCCACGGCGGCGTGGTGGGGTTGGCCCGGCCGCCGCCCATCGCCAGCCACACCTCCCACAGCCGGTCGATCTGCGCGTGGTGCAGGTAGAAGATGGGGTCGAGCGCCGCGGTCGGCACGGAGCCCATCCATCCCCCCACCGCCACGTGCACCTGCCCGTGCGGGGTGCCCTCCAGCGAGCTCTGGAAGTTCGTGAACGGGATCAGCGCCAGGGCCGCGGCCGGGTCCACCGCGGACGCCGTGAGCGGCGTGCCCGCGTTGACGGCGGCGTTGCGGCTGGCGGTGTACAGCGGGTTCAGCGCCGGGTCCGCGGGGATGCGGAAGGGGGCGGGCAGGTCGCGCTGGCCGGTGGGGGTGTATCCCCAGTACGGCAGCGCAAAGCTGGGCGCCCCCGCCGCCGCGCGGACGATGCGCTCGAACCAGTACAGGTACATGCGGTGCCAGGAGAAGAAGAACAGCGTCCCGTGCTGGCACTCGTTGACGATGGGCAGGATGGGCGCGGTGGTCCAGTGGATGGCCCGCTGCGCCTCCCAGCTCGTGGGGTCGCTGGCCGGGCGCGTCTTCATGACGGCCACGCCCTTCCGGTACGCCACCAGGTCGGGGTGCGTGTCCTTCATGCAGTAGATGTTCTGGCGCAGGTGGATGCCGTTGGCGTCCACCTCCGCCAGGATCTCCGCGCCGATGCCGGTGAGCGGCGCGGCGGTGTCCACGCAGCTCGCCAGGCCCAGGCCGCCGAGCCCGCCGGCGGCGGTGAGCAGGAACTTCCTGCGGTCGATGCTGGCCATGGTCGTCCTCCCTGCTGGTGACGGAAGCGCCGCGGGACCGGATGCGGCACCTCCCAAGTTCAGCCGATCCGCATCGCCGGTCAAGCATTTTGTGTCTGTTACTGTTTGAGGCGCCAGCCGCACGTTGCGCCGGCCCGCATGGCCTCCCCATCCTCATCCCCCTCCCGATCCACTTCGTACTTCGTACCACGTACTCCGTACTCCCCGCCAATGCGCAGCATCTCCCTCCAGGTCCGCACCCGCTGCGGCGAATGCGGCGGCCCGCTGCCGCTGAACGCGATGGTGGAGCGCCTGGCCTGCCCGGCGTGCGGCGCGGAGAACCGCTTCGGCGGCGAGTTCTGGGAGTCGCTGCTGGGCGATGCGGACCTGAGCAGCGCCACGGTGCTGATGCAGGGGTGGGAGATCGACCTCAAGGTGGGCGGCAAGCAGCCGGAGTGCGCCGACTGCGGCACCGCCATCCCGGCCGAAGGGGCGATTGCGGCCGCCGAGGCCGGCTCCGTCGCCTGCCCCGGCTGCGGGCGCGGGGTCAGCGTGCGGGTGCCGCCGCGGCCGTTCGTCGTCTCCGGCATCGAGCTGCTGGTGGGCGAGGACGCGCTCCAGCTCCCCGCGGGCGGCACCACGGCGCGCGTGCCGGACGTGGCGCAGCCCGTCGCCTTCAACTGCCCCCAGTGCGGCGGCGTGCTGCAGGTGGACGGCAGCGCGCGGGTTGTGGCCTGTGCGTACTGCTCCGGCAGCGTCTACCTGCCGGACGCGCTCTGGCACGCCCTGCACCCGGTGCCGAAGACACGGCGCTGGTACATGCTGGCGCGGCCCGGCGGCCGGAGCGCCGTGCGCAAGGAAGCGGAGAATCCCGCGACCGCGCCGGAGCGGCTGGCCGAGCTGGCGGGGCACCTGGACTACGACGTGCGCGAGAACGTCGCCCGCAACCCCGCCACGCCCGCGGATGCGCTGCGGCGGCTGGTGGAGGCGGACGACTCGCTGGCGGTCGACGTGGCGAACAACCCCGCGCTGCCGCCGGAGCTGGTGCCGGTGGTGGCGCGGCAGGGGGGATGGAGCACGCTCGGCACGCTGGCGCGCAATCCCCAGGCGCCGCCGGAGGTGCTGGCGGTGGTGGTGGACGAGGCCGAGCGCCGCTGGGGCGCGGACGAGGGCGGCGACGCCTTCGACGTCTCCGACGCCGGCGAAGCGCTGGAGGCTCTGGCCTCCAACCCCGCCGCGTCCGCGGAGCTGCTGGAGCGCGTCTTCCGCCTCGGCCGCCGCGGCGATGCGCGGGACCACGAGGCCGCGCTCGCCCGGCACGTGAACGCATCGCCCGCCCTGCTTTCCGGCCTGGCCCGCGACGCGCACGAGGACGTGCGCCGCGAGGTCGCCGCGCATCCCGCCACGCCGCCCGCCGCGCTCGAGGCGCTGGCCGCCGACGCGGACGACGACACGCGGCAGGCCGTGGCCCGCCGCGCGGAGCTGGGTGCGGAGACGCTGCGCCGGCTGGGCAGGGACGCCACGTACGCCGTGCGCGAGGCGGCGCGTGGCAACCGGTCCTACCCGCGCTGGTCGTGGCTCAAGCGCCTGTTCGGCGGATGAGCGGGCGGCCCATCCTCATCGTCCCCGGCTGGACCAACTCGGGGCCGGAGCACTGGCAGAGCCGCTGGGAGCGGGAGATGCCCGGCTGCCGGCGCGTGCAGCAGCGCGACTGGGACCACCCCGACCGCGGCGAGTGGATTGCGGCGCTGGACAATGCCGTCCGGGCCGCGCCGGCGCCGCCGGTGCTGGTGGCGCACAGCCTGGGGTGCCTGGCCGTGGCGTGGTGGGCCGCCGCGTTCCCCGCGCCCGTGCACGGCGCGCTGCTGGTGGCGCCGGTCGACGTGGAGCAGGCGGACACCCCGGCAGAGCTGCGCAGCTTCGGGCCGGTGCCGATAGCGCGCCTGCCCTTTCCCAGCACGGTGGTTGCAAGCCGCAGCGACCCGTACGCGGCGTTCGACCGCGCGCGGGCGTTCGCGGAGGCGTGGGGCGCGCGGCTGGTGGATGCCGGGGATGCGGGGCACCTGAACGCTGCCAGCGGCCACGGGCCCTGGCCACAAGGCGAGCGGCTGCTGCGGGAGCTGCTGGAGGTGATGGGAACCGGCGAACGGGGAGAGGAGGAGGCGTGTCGCGGGCGTTCGTGAACGAGGATGCGGGCGGGCACGTGCCGCCGGGGTTCTTTGGCCTGCCGCCGCGGGACGATCCCGGCTACGACGCCGCGGCCGCCCGGGCGCTTCTGGAGGCCGCGCGCGACGCCAACACGCCCAGCGCGGAGGCGGCCACCGGCTACCGCTGGGGCGAGCCGCGCCTGCACCGCCACGTCCGCAAGCTCCTCCTTGCCGCCGAGGCCCTGCCGGAGCACGAGCAGGACCTTCGCTACATCCGCGTCGCCCGGCGCTTCCTGGGCGGGTAGAGGCCGCCGCGTGCGCGGGATTCTCGGCGGCGCGGGGCTCTGCCTCCTCCTCGCATCACCCGCGGCGGCACAGGGCGCGCGCGAGACCGTCCTCCGCCTGGACAACGACATCCTGGCGCTGCGCGGCCGTGAGGCGCCGCCGGACTACGACTACACGCACGGCCTCTCGCTCTCCATCGAGCTGCCCCGCGCGCCGCGCTGGCTCGCACGATCCCTCCTATCCTGCCACGCCGTCCCGTCCGGCGAGACGTGCCTGCGCACGCGCCTGGGCGGCGGCCAGCGCATCTACACGCCCCGCCACGACGCGCCCGAGCCGCTGCCCGGCGAGCGCCCGTACGCGGCCTGGCTCTACGTCTCGGGCGACGCGGTGGTGGAATCGCCGTCGCGCAGGCGCACGCTGACGGTGGAGCTGGGCGTCACCGGCCGCCCCGCGCTGGGGGAGCCGGTGCAGAACGGCATCCATCGCCTGCTCGGGTCGGAGCGGCAGGAGGGGTGGGATCACCAGCTCGGCTTCCAGCCGGGCATCCTGCTGCGATACGAGGACGCTCACCTGCTCCGGCGCGGCCTGCGCGGTATTGGCCTGCTGCGTCTGGTGCCTGCCTGGCGCGTGACCGCGGGCAACGTGCGCCGCGGAGTGGATGCCGGTATCGCAGCGCGTCTGGGCCGCGGCGGCGGACGCGGCGTGTTCGGGAGCGTCGCCGCGCGCCAGGAATGGGTGCTCCGCGACCTGTTCCTCGACGGCAACACCCTCACCGCCAACTCGCTCGCGGAGCGTCTCCCGCTCGTCACGCACGGCGAGGTCGGCGTCGGCTACGCGTTCGGCGGCTGGGCGCTGGAATACGTCTTCACCGCGCGCAGCCGCGAGTACCAGGCGCAGCCCGGCCCCCACCGCTACGGCTCGCTGATCCTCACCCTGCGCCGCTGATCCCGCACCACACCCCGCCGCGCGCACCAACGCCCGCCCCTCGCGCCGAACCCGTCCGCGCAGGCGGACATCACGTTTTCCTAGCCGCGAATTCATTCGCCGGGCTCCCCGCGCCGTGGTCCTGCATCGTACACCGCACTCTGATTTCGCGAATCCCTGCTCGCCAACCGCACTCGTCCAGAACCGACGCGCCTCCCTCCGCGTCTGGCGCTCGACGTCCTTGCGCTCCCGCGATCATCTTCTCGTACAACTCCTTGTGGCGGGCATCGGGCGATGGGGCTCTCGGCGTAAGGGAAGCCGTGGCAGGGGGTTCCGTCCACGCGGGCGATGAAACATCTTAGTGTCTCCGTGCGTTCCGCCACCCCCGTGGTCGTATCCGCCGTTCCCCACCCCACCCGCGTTGTACCGATGGCCATTCGCGAAGGACGCTGGGACTGCCCCACCTGCGGCGCCGTGGGCCAGCTGGGCCGCCAGCTCAACTGCACCTCGTGCGGCGACCCGCGGCCGGAGGGCGTGCGCTTCTACCTGCCGGAGGACGCGCCGGAGGTGACGGACGCGTCGCAGCTCGCCGCCGCCCGCGCGGGCGCGGACTGGCTGTGCGCGCACTGCGGCGCCAGCGCGCGCGCCGCGCAGGACCGCTGCCCCGGCTGCGGCGCCGACCGCGGCACCAGCGGCGTGCAGCTCACGCGCGAGTACGACCTGGACGACATCCCCCGCTCCGCCGGCGACGAGCCGGACGCGCGCCCGCTGCCCGCGGTGAGCGCCCCCCCTCGCCTGCGGCGGCGCTGGTTCCGCAAGCGCTGGGTGGCCGTCGCGGCGACCGTGGGCGGCGTGGTGTGGTGGAACCAGCCCAAGCAGGTGGAGGCCACGGTGGCCGGGCGGGAGTGGGCGCGCGGCATCGAGGTGCATGAGTACCGCACGGTGCGCGAGGAGGACTGGAGCGTGCCCTCCGGCGGGCGGCAGCTGCGGAGCTTCCGCGCCATCCGCGACTACCGCCGCGTGCTGGACCACTACGAGACGCGCACGCGCCAGGTCAGCGACCGCGTGCAGGTCGGCACGCGCACCTTTACCTGCGGCAGCCGCGACCTGGGCAACGGGCACTTCGAGGACCGGACCTGCACCGAGCCGGAGTACGAGACGCGCTACCGCACGGAGACGTACGAGGAGCCCATCTACCGGCGCGAGCCCATCTACGACACCAAGTTCGCGTACGAGATCGAGCGCTGGCTTCCCGACGACACCGCGCACGCCGAGGGCGAGGGCGCGCAGGAGCCCGTCTGGCCGGAGGTGAAGCTCGGGGAGAAGGAGCGGGAGGGGACGCGGATCGAGCGCTACGTGCTGCGCTTCCAGGACGGCGAGGGCAACGAGTACGAGGCCGAGGTGCCGCTCGACCAGTTCACGCGCTACGCCGGCGGCGCGGCCGCCAAGCTCCGGGTGCAGCGCAACGGCAAGGTCGAGATCCTGGAGCCCGAGCCCGCGCCGAACTGAACGTCTCACGCAGAGACGCAGAGGGCGCGGAGAAAGAATGAGAAAAGAGGAGGAGGATCCCAGGCGGGTCCTCTTCCTCGTTTCTTTTCTCTGCGTCTCCGCGTCTCTGCGTGATGCTTTTACGGCTGGAGCGCGGCGATGGCGGCGGGGAGCGCGAGCCGGGCCCACTCGGCGTACATCGCACCGGAGGGATGCAGGCCGTCGGGGGCCACCAGCTCCGC
>DASTLD010000188.1:0-7303 GCA_035715345.1 Longimicrobium sp. | reverse complement strand
CCTCCGCGGGCGGGGCGGGGTGCGGCGCCGCCACCTGGCCCTGCGCGGGCGCCGCGCCGCCGCCGGGCGCCGCCTTGGGCTCGTGGGCGCCGCTGCGGGCCACCGCCTCTTCCAGCGGCGACAGCCAGCGCGACAGCAGCTCGGCCTCCGCGGGGGCGTTGCGCCCGTCGGCGGCGATCACCTGCAAGCCCAGCTCGCGCAGGCACAGGACGACGTTGGCGGCGTTGACGGTGCCGCGCTCGCGGTCGGCGCGCAGCAGCACGTCGAAGTAGTCCGGCACCCATCCCCCGCCCGCGCGGCCGGCGGGGTCGCCGTGGTGCAGGACGAGGGCGCGGATCTCCTGCGGCTCCATGACGTGGCCCAGGTAGTCGCGCAGGATGCCGCGCAGGAAGTCGCCCTCCTCGCGGCTGATGTCGCCGTCCGCGCGCACCAGCGAGCCCAGGAAGCCGAGCACGTGGCCCTGCACGTTGTCGGAGATGGGGCCCGGCCCCTTCCAGTCGCCGCGGCGCTCCGCCCGCGCGGCCGTCTCCACGACGAAGTTGTACAGCTCGAGCGGGGTGCTGGGCGTCATGCGTGGGAGTGCGTGAGTGCGTGAGTGCGTGAGTGCGTGAGTGCGTGAGTGCGTGAGTGCGTGAGTGCGTGAGTGCGTGAGTGCGTGAGTGCGTGAGTGCGT
Source organism: Longimicrobium sp. (assembly GCA_035715345.1). Taxonomy (GTDB): domain Bacteria; phylum Gemmatimonadota; class Gemmatimonadetes; order Longimicrobiales; family Longimicrobiaceae; genus Longimicrobium. Next base: position 6,630 of record DASTLD010000188.1, on the reverse strand, counting down.
GAGTGCAGGGCCGAAGTCTTATGGCATCAGCCCCCGGTTGTCATCCTGAGAGAGGCGCCGCGCCAGCCCCGTTCCTGCGATGAACCATGGCGCCGACCGAAGGATCTTGCCCGTGTGCGCACGGGCCTGCACGCCAGCGCGGGACCTCGCATGCCGCCTTCCGTGCGTCTCACGAGCCCCGCGGCACGCACAGAGGATCCTTCGGTCGCGCCTGGGTCTCGCGCAGGGCAGGACTCCGCGCGGCGCTCCCTCAGGATGACACCGCGGGCGTGCGGAGACGCCTGCCCATGCGTTGGACCCGTCGGCGAAGGCCGACATCACGTTGTCGTAGCCGCGAATTCATTCGCCGGGTGCCCCCGCTCCGGGCCGTGCTCCGTTCGCAATGGGATGACACCGCGGGCGCGCGGTGTGCCCGCCCCTGCGCCGAACCCGTCGGCGAAGGCCGACATCACGTTGTCATAGCCGCGAATTCATTCGCCGGGTGCCCCCGCTCCAGGCCGTGCTCCGTTCGCAACGGGATGACACCCGGGCGCACGGTGGTGCCTGCCCATGCGCAGACCTGTCGGCGAAGGCCGACATCACGTTTCCGTTGCCGCGAATTCATTCGCCGGGTGCCCCGCGCCGGGCCGTCCTCCGTTTGCACGCGCTCGCGGCCCGCCCATCCGACATGTGCCCCGCTCCTACCGCACCGGCGGACCCAGGCTCACGCGGATGCGGCCGTCCACGGCGACGCCGCCGGTGGGGAAGGCGAGCCACGGGTTCACGTCCAGCTCGCGGATGGCGTCGTGGTCGCCCACCAGCTGGCTCACGCGCTGCACGGCCTCCTCCACCGCCTCCAGGTCGCTCGGCGCCTCGCCGCGGATGCCCTGCAGCAGCTTGATGCCGCGGATGGAGCGCACCATCTCCCGCGCGTCCACGTCCGTCACGGGCTGCACGCGGAACGCCACGTCCTTGAGCGCCTCCACGTAGATCCCCCCGAGCCCGAACATCAGCAGCGGCCCGAACCCGGGGTCGTGGCTCATGCCGATGATGGTCTCCTTGCCGCCCGCCATCATCTTCTGCACCAGCACGCCCTCGACGTCCTCCGCGGCGATGCCGGCGCGCGCCGGCACCTCCGTCGTAAGGCGCGCGAAGGCGGCGCGCAGCTCCGCCTCGTCCTCCACGCCCACCACCACGCCGCCCACGTCGCTCTTGTGGACGATGCGGGGCGATAGGACCTTCAGCACCACCGGCCACCCCACCTCCGCCGCGGCCGCCGCCGCCTCGTCCGCCGTGCGCGCCACGCGATAGGGAGCGACGGGGATGCCGTACGCCTCCAGCGCCCGCATCACCTCCGTCTCCGACAGCTTCTCGCGTCCCTCGTCCCGCGCCCGGGCGATGATGTCCGCCACGGCGTCGCGGTCCACCTCGAAGCGGCGCACCTGGCCCACCGGGCGCCGCAGCCAGCGCGCGTACCCGTACATCGCCCCCAGCGCGCGCACGGCGGACTCGGGGAAGCGGTAGCCGGGGATGCCGGCGGCGTTCAGCTCCGCCAGCCCCTGCGGCAGCCCCTCACGCCCCATCAGCACCGTCACGACCGGCTTCTCGCGCTGCCCGGACGCGACGGAGACGATGGCCTCCGCCACGTCCTCCTGGCGAATGCCCAGCGGCGGCACGAACGCGGCGACGACCGCGTCGACGTTGGGATCGGCCAGCACCGCCTCCACCGCCACGCGGTACGACTGCGGCGTGGCGCTGGCGATCATGTCCACCGGGTTGGCCAGCGACGCCTCCTCGGGGAAGTGCGACGCGAGGGTGGCGCGCGTGGCCTCCGCCAGCTCCGTCACCACCAGCCCGTTGGCCTCGCACGCGTCGGCGATCAGGATGCCGGGTCCGCCCGCGTTGGTCACGATGGCCACGCGGTTGCCGCGCGGCACCGGCTGATGGGAGAACGCCATCGCCAGGTCGAACATCTCCTCCACCGTGTCCACGCGGATCACGCCGCACTGGGCCAGCAGCGCGTCCACCGCCACGTCCGCCCCCGCCAGCGCTCCCGTGTGGCTCGACGCCGCGCGCGCGCCCGCGCCGGAACGCCCCGACTTGACCACGATGATCGGCTTGCGGCGCGTGATCTCCCGCGCGAGCTGGGTAAAGCGGCGCGGGTTGCCGAAGTTCTCCAGGTACATGAGCATCAGCCCGGTGCGCTCGTCGGCGGCCCAGTACTCCACCAGGTCGTTGCCGCTCACGTCCGGCTTGTTGCCCACGGAGACGAACTGCGAGATGCCGATGCCGTACTCCGCCGCGTAGTCCAGGATGGTGACGCCCATCGCCCCGCTCTGGCTCATGAACGCGACGCGGCCCGCCGGCGGCATGGTCGGCGCGAAGGTGGCGTTCATCGACAGCCCCGGCGCCGTGTTCAGCACGCCCATGCAGTTCGGTCCCACGAGGCGCATCCCGTGGCGCCGCACCACCTCCATCAGCGCCCGCTCGCGCTCGATGCCGGCGCCGCCCACCTCCTTGAAGCCGGCGGAGATCACGACGAGCCCCTTGACCCCCTTGCGCCCGCACGCCTCGGCTACCGCCAGCACGTGCTGCTTGGGGACGACGACGATCGCCAGGTCCACCGGCTCCGGGATCTCCTCGACGCTCGGATACGCGCGGATGGAGTGCACGGACGGCGCGGACGGGTTCACGGGATACACGGCGCCCGCGTATCCGTGGCGCACCAGGTTGTCCAGGATCTGGTAGCCGATGGTGTTGGGCGTGCGGCTCGCGCCGATGACGGCGATGGATCGCGGACGGAGGATGGCGTCGAGCATCTATACGGCAGTGCGAAAGTGCGAGAGTGCGAAAGTGCGAAGTACGAAGTACGGAGTACGCTTTGGGCGATGGTCTCTTCCCGGCGCGGGCCGAAAGCCCTCCCCCGAAGTTGGGGGAGGGTTTGGGAGGGGGCCTCTGCTGCACGCGAGGCAGTCCGCCACCCGGGTCAGTCTGTGCGCGGCGGCAATCTACGCCGGGTGATCGGGGCTGGCGAATGGCGGGGAGGAAGTGTCCCAGGTGGGGCGGGGGCGCGACAGGCGGATGGGGCATGGATGGGGAGATGATGAGCAGGGACGCGGCTTTCCGGGCGTGCCTGGTCCTTGCCCCAGGGTGCGGCGCTCGCCGGCAGCAGGGCTCCTGGCCGGCAATCCCTCCCCCAGCGGACCGAGGTGTGTGATGAGCCTCCCCGTCGTAAGCTTCCTCTTCGGCATTCTCCTGATCGCCACCGCCGTCCTGGGCGGCGGCTTCGAGATCAAGGAGATCAAGATCCCCAAGGTCGGCGCCGTGGGACGCACCGCCGCGCTGCTCATCGGCGCGGTGTTCGTGGGCATCGGCCTGCAGAACCCCAACGAGAAGGTGCCGCTCCAGGGCGCGGAGCGCGACACCAGCGCGGCCAACCACCTGGTGGGCCCCGGCGCCCCCCGCCGCGGCGACTCCATCCGCCGCGACGGAGCGCAGCCCGCGCAGCCGGAGCCCGCCCCGCCCGCACCGCGGCTGGTGGACCAGGAAGAGGAGGCCGCGGCCCCGTGGCTCGGCTTCCGCGGGCTGCACGGCAGCGCGCGGCTGACCTGGACCACCAACGCCAACTACGTGGCGGACCTCACCACCAACGGCGAGCAGGGCACGGCGCACGTGACGTACGTGGACGGGTACGGCAGCACCATCCGCGTGCTCCAGGACCTGCGCCTGCTCCAGTCCGGGGACCTGATCTACTACGCCGGCTCCAATCCCCGCGACCCCAACACGGGCCAGGCCGTGTCGGACTACTACCCCGACAACTTCCGCGTCGAGCAGGTCGACGGCGGGTGGACGTTCACGCAGACCTGCGATTCGCAGCCGGTGTGCTCGCCGGTGCAGACGCAGGCGCAGCCGTAGGAAAAGTACGAAGTACGTGGTACGAAGTACGTGGTACGAAGTACGAAGTGCGTGAGTGCGTGAGTGCGTCGCGGGAGCCCGGTCCGCCTCGTACTTCGTACTCCGTACTTGTTACTTCCACCGTTCTCGCGCAGGGCGGTCACACTTCTTTTACAAGTGCGACTTGTTCGGAGGGGGCGTTGTGCCTAGCGTGGAAGGCGCAGTCCACCTTCCACGCCCGCCGCAAATGATCCGCCCCTTCTCCCGACGTTCCCACGCCGCCGCCCGGCCGCGCCTCCGCGCCGGGCGCTGGATGCCGCTGCTGCTGCTGCTGCTGAGCCTGTGCATCGTGGCGGGCGCGCTGTACCAGGCGCAGCAGGCCGGCCGCCGCCACCGCGCCACGGCGGAGGGCGCGCTGCGCAAGTACGCCTCGTTCGCCACCTGGGGATACCGCCAGGCCGCGGACGAGAAGCTCAACGACGCCATCCACACCATGCTGGGCCCCGCCATCGCGCTGGGCGACCACGTGATCGGCGGCAAGACCATGCGGGAGCCCATCCCCACCTCCGCGGCGCTGCTGGCGTGGGCCAACAAGAAGCGCACGGCGGACTGCGCCCCGCACTACGGCGCGCCGTACTACTTCCGCATCCCCCTGGAGAACACGCCGCCCGGCCTGGCGCCGGACTTCGCCGGGGACGTGCCGGACGCCGCCGCCCGCGCGGAGGTGGTGGCCGCCGTGCGCGCGCACCAGCCGCTGGCCGTGCGCAACTCCTGGCACACCGCGATCACCAGCGCGCGCATCGGCGGGCGGACCCGCCACCTGGTCTACTTCCGCGTGCCGGCGCCGGAGGGCGCGCGCTACGCCTACGGCTTCGAGCTGGACCCCGCCCGCTTCCGCCGCCTGTTCCAGGAGCTGTTCACCAAGACGGAGCTGCTGCCCGCGGAGCTGGCCAGCGGCAACACCAACGAGCAGCTCATCTCCATGCGCGTCTACGCCCCGGACGGCACGGAGCTCTTTGCCAGCGGCGACACGGCCGGGTGGTACCGCGCGGACGTCGATTCGCTGGCGCCGCAGCTCGGCGGCATCCACGTGATGGCCACCATGCGCCCCGACGCCGCGCGCCGGCTGGTGATCGGCGGGCTGCCGCGCTCGCGCCTGCCCATGCTGGTGGCGCTGCTGGTGCTGGCGATGGGGCTGACGGTGCTGGCGGTCATGCTGATCCGCCGCGAGGCGCAGCTCGCCGCCCTGCGCTCGGACTTCGTCTCCAGCGTGTCGCACGAGCTGCGGACGCCGCTGGCGCAGGTGCGGCTGTTCATGGAGACGCTGCGCCTGGGCCGCTACCGCACGGACCAGCAGCGCGAGTGGCTGCTGGACAACATGGAGCGCGAGACCACGCGGCTGACCACGCTGGTCGACAACGTCCTGCACTTCTCCCGCTCCGAGCGCGGCGCCCTGCGCGGCGACCTGGAGGTGGTGGCGCTGGACGAGTACGTGCCGCAGGTGGTGGAGTCGTTCGCGCCGCTGGCCGCCACCCGCCGCGTGGAGCTGCGCACGGACATCGAGCCGGGGCTGGTGGCGCGGCTGGACCCCGAGGCCTTTCGCCAGGTGCTGCTCAACCTGCTGGACAACGCGGTCAAGTACGGCCCGCAGGGGCAGACGGTGCGCGTCTCCGTCTCCCTGGCGGGAGCGAACGCGCGCATCGCGGTGGAGGACGAGGGGCCGGGCGTGGACGCGGCCGAGCGCGAGCGCATCTGGGAGCCGTTCCGCCGCGGGGAGCGGGCCATCGGCAGCGTGGCGGTGGGCAGCGGCATCGGCCTGTCCGTGGTGCGCGAGATCGTGGCCTGGCACGGCGGCGCCGCGCGCGTGGAGGACGGCGAGAAGGGCGCGCGCTTCGTGGTGGAGGTGCCGGGCTGGCGCCACGCGCTGGACGCCGGGCAGGGCGGGGAAGACGCGCACAAGCGGGCGGTGTGATGGCGCGCATCGTCCTGATCGAGGACAACACCGAGCTGGCGGCCGGCATCCGCTACAACCTGGAGCTGGAGGGATACGACGTCCGCTGCGCGGAGGACGGGCGCGCGGGCGTGCAGGCGGTGCGCGAGTTCGGCCCGGACCTGGTGGTGCTGGACCTGATGCTGCCGGAGATGGACGGCTTCCAGGTGCTGCGCACGCTGCGCGAGGAGGGCGTGCAGGTGCCCGTGCTGGTGCTGACCGCGCGCGGCGAGGAGGCGGACAAGGTGCGCGCCTTCCGCATGGACGCGGACCAGTACGTCACCAAGCCGTTCGGGCTGCTGGAGCTGCTGGAGCGCATCAAGATGCTGCTGCGCCGCGGCCCCGGCCGCCCCGCCGCCCCGGCCACCGCCTCCAGCGCCGTCCTGCGCTTCGGCGACGTGGAGATCGACCCCTCCGCACGCAAGGTGCTCAAGGCCGGGCGAGAAGTCTCGCTGACGCCGCGCGCCTTCGACCTGCTGATGGCGCTGGTCAGCCTGCGCGGCAAGGTCGTCTCGCGTCAGGACCTGCTCAAGGACGTGTGGGGCCACCGCGGCCGCGTGCTGACCCGGACGGTGGACTCGCACGTCAGCGAGCTGCGGCAGAAGCTGGAGGACAATCCGGAGGACCCCCGCCACATCCTGACCGTGTGGAAGATCGGGTACCGGTTCGAGGGGTAGAGGGCGAAGGATTACGCGTGCTGCGGGGTGCCTCTCGACCGCGGGAGGCCCCCTCCCCAAACCCCTCCCCCAACTTCGGGGGAGGGGCTT
>DASTLD010000187.1:0-14624 GCA_035715345.1 Longimicrobium sp. | reverse complement strand
TGCACTGGCCGTACGACCAGGTGATGGGGATGGAGCACCGCGAGCGGCTGCGCTGGGTGGCCGAGGCCGCGGCGATCAACGAGCGCATCAACGAAGCGGGACGGGACCGGGCGCGCTGAGCGCCGCCCCCGCGCATGCAATGGAGCCGTCGTGAGCCGTTATTCCCGTTCCCTATTCCCTAGTCCCTATTCCCTGCCAGCTCACCATGGCCCTGAACGCGGCGATCGCCCTTGGCGCGCGTGCCCTGGGAATCCGCAACGACCCGTACCTCTCGGTCAACTTCCTGGTGGAGATCGACGGCCTGGTGGTCGGCGGGTTCCAGGAGGTCACCGGGCTGCAGGTGGAGACGGAGGTGGAGGACTACCGCGAGGGCGGGGTCAACGAGTACGTCCACCGCCTGGCCGGGCCCACGAAGTACCCGCAGAACCTGGTGCTCAAGAAGGGGCTGACCGACGTGGAGAGCCTGTGGAAGTGGCACCAGCGGGTGGTGCGGGGCACCATCCGGCGCAGGAACGGCTCCATCTACCTGCTGGACCGCGCCGGCCTGCCGGCCATGTGGTGGAATTTCCGGGGCGCGTACCCGGTCAAGTGGGCGGGCCCGGACTTCCGCGCGGAGCAGGGGGCCGTGGCGGTGGAGCAGGTGGAGCTGGTGCACCGGGGCATCAGCAAGCCCGAGTTCAGCAGCCTGCTCTCCGCCGTCCGCGGCGTGGCCGGCGCGGCGATGAACGTGGGCGGGTTCTAGGCCATGGAAGCGGAGCCCGCGGTGCAGGGCGGCTGGGAGGCGGCGGTCGATCCGGTGCTGGCGGCGCGGCTCCTTCGCCCCGCGGTGCGGCCGGGGGTCAGCGACCCGGCACACGGAAAGTCGCTGGCGGCGCGGCTGCAGCGGATGGCGGCGCCCACGCTGGCGGACGACGTGGCGCGGCGCTACGGCTCCACCGCCCTGGACGCGGAGCGCCCGCCCGTGGTCTACGCGGCGCCGCCCATACAATCAGCGCCGAGGGAGCCGCGCCGGGGTGGTCCAGGCCCTTCGGTGCCACAACGTGAAGTTTCGCAGGCGGAACGGCCCGTGGTGCGGGCGAGCGAGCGAACGACGGGGCCGCTCTTTCCGCCGCCCCGCCCGCTCGATTCCGGACCGGTGCAGCGGAAGTCCGATCCAGCGGCAGTGGTGCAGCGGCGGGTTGATCCATCCGCGGCGGTGCAGCGGCGAGCTGATCCAGCGGCAGCGGTGCAGCGGAAGGCCGATCCAGCGGCGGCGATGCGGCGGGTTGCCGAACCGGTAGCGGTGCCGGTCGCCATCGCGCGGCGGATCGCGACGGGGCCCGTGGACGGAGCGGCCACCGCGTCCGGGGAGCCGCGGCCGGCAGAGATCGCTATCCCCTCCCGTGCGGTGGTCGCGCCCGCGCCCACGCGGCTGCAGCGGCAGATCGCCGCGGAGCACGCGGAAGCCGTTCGGTCCGCCGCCCCCGCGCCCCCCCTCGTCCACGCGGTGCAGGTCGCGGGCGGCGGTGGTGCCGTGGGAGGCGCGCCGATGCCGGCAGCGGCGGGCGCGTCCGGGAGCGTGGGGAGGGCGGATGTCGTTCAGCGCAGGATCGATCCCGCCGCCTCGCATCCTCCGCCCGCGGCGGGACCGGCGGCGGAGGCGGAAGGGACACCGGCGGTGCCGCCGCTGATCATCGCCGCCCGAGGTGACGCATCGGCCGGGTCGGGGATGGTCGCGGCGGGGCAGAGCGCCGCGGGAACGGGAGCGGCACGGACGGCCGGGGGGATGGACGTGGTCCAGCGCCGGATCGATCCCGCCGCGTCGTACCCATCGCCCCTGCCGGAACCGGCGACGGCGGCGGAGGGGAGCCTGGACGTACCGCCGCTGATCGTCCTCAGCGCCCCGGACGGGGAATGGGCGGGATCGGGGACAGCGGCGGCGAGCCATCCCGCGGCGCTTCCGGTGACGGCGCCGGGCCCGGCCGTCGGAGGCGGCGGAACGCGCGGCGGGCCGATCCAGGCGATGCGCGTGCGTCCCTCGCAACCGTGGAGTCCGCGCGGCGGGGGCGGCGCTGGTGGAGACGGGAGCTCCGGCGGCCGGACGGCGGCGGCGCGGAGCGGGGGCGCGGGGACGGCGGTGCAGCGCATGGCGCTGCCGGGAGATGCCGGCGCGGTGCGGGGAGCGCCGGCCACGCGGCTGGTGCACGCGGCCCCCACGGTGGTGGTGCAGCGGGACGCGACGACCGGGCCGCCGGCGGAAGCGCCGCCGAAGCTGCCTACCGCCACCGCGCAGGACGCGGATGCGGGCCGCGACTGCGGATGCGACGTGCCGCGGCTGGCGGAGCAGGTCTACGGGCTCCTGGTGCGGCGCCTGGAGATGGAACGCAAGCAACGAGGATGGTGAGCGGCAATGGCGCTGGCAAAGGCGATGATCAAGCCCGAGGGCGAGAGCTCCATCCCCGTCCTCTTCAACCCCACCCAGTACTCCCTGGACCAGAGCAACTCGCTGGCGGAGATCGGGGTGCCGGGGCTCTCCGCGCCCATCCTGCAGTACGTGCGCGGCAACGGGCGCAAGCTGAGCATGGAGCTGTTCTTCGACACCTACGAGCAGCGCCGCGACGTCCGCAAGCACACCAAGCGCATCTACGGGCTGCTGGACATCCGCGGGCCGTTGCACCGCCCGCCCGTGTGCACCTTCACCTGGGGCAGCTTCAACTTCAAGTGCGTGCTGGAGAGCGTGGGCGGCAAGTTCACCCTGTTCCTGGCGGACGGCACGCCGGTGCGCGCCACGCTCAGCGTGAGCTTCAAGGAGTTCGTGGAGGTGGAGGTGCTGGTGCGCGCCACGCCCACGGAGTCCGCGGACCACGCCAAGACGTACCTGGTGCGCCGCGGCGACACGCTGTCCTCCATCGCCGCGGCGGAGTACGGCGACCCGGCGCGCTGGCGGCCCATCGCCGAGGCCAACCGCCTGGCCAACCCCCGGCTGCTGCCGCCGGGCACGCGGCTGGTCCTTCCCGCCATCCCCTGAGAGGCGCGCCCGTGACCGCGAAGTACTTCGCCCCCGAGTTCCGGGTGGAGGTGGACGGCCACTCCCTGGCCGCCGACCTGACGAAGAACATCACCGACGTCTCCGTGACGATGGCGCGGGACGGCATCGACACCATGCGGCTGGCCCTGGCCAACCCGTACCCGGCGCTCCGCTGGACGCACACCAGCGACGGCGACCTGTTCTTCGCGGGGACCGCGCTGCGGGTGTGGATGGGATACGCGGGCGAGCTCGCCGTGATCTTCGACGGCGAGGTCACCGGCATGACGCCCTCGTTCCCCGCGAGCGGGCCGCCCACGCTGCGGGTGGAGGCGTCCAACCGCCTGCACCGGCTGCAGCAGAAGTTCGACCTCATCTCCCTGCGCGACGCCACGGACGGCGAGATGGTGTGCCGGATCGCGGCCGCCTCCGGCCTGGGCGCGGAGGTGGACGACCCCGGGACCCCCTATGCGCAGCTCTCCACGGACCGCAGGGCGCACCTGGAGTACCTGCTGGAGCGCGCCAGGGCGGTGGGCCGCGAGGTGTGGGTGGAGGGAAAGACGCTGCACTTCTCCGCGCCCCGCGACGACGCGGAGCCGGCGTACACGCTGGTGTGGGGGCGCACCCGCGAGAGCGACGCGCCCGGCAGCCTGCCGCTGCAGAGCTTCAACCCCACGCTGGACGTCCGCCGCCAGCTCACCACGGTCATCGTGCGCGGACAGCATCCGCTGACCCGGGAGGTCATCGAGGGGCGCGCGGGCGTGGAGGCCGGCTCCCCCGGCGGCGGCGAGACCGGGGCGGGGATGCGGGCGGCGATGGGCGGGCCCGCCGAGATGGTGGTGGTGTGCGAGCCGGTGGCCTCGCGGGCGGAGGCGGAGGCCAGGGCACGCGCCCTCTACGCCGAGCGCGCCATGGAGCTCATCCAGGGCTCCGGCGACACCCTGGGCATCCCGGGCCTGCGGCCGGGAAAGGTGGTGACGCTCGACGGGCTGGGCCGCTTCAACGGCCGGTACTACGTGACCCAGGCCACGCACTCCATGGGCGGCGGCGGCTACCAGACGAACTTCAGCGTGCAGAAGGACTCCATCGGATGACCCAGTTCCTCGACCTGGTCCTGCCCCCCCAGGGCTCCGCGGCGGCCCGCCCGTGCGGCGTGGTGACGGCGGTAGTCACCAACAACCAGGACCCCGAAAAGCTGGGCCGCGTCCGGCTGCGCTATCCCTGGCTTTCCGACGAGCAGGAGAGCGATTGGGCGCGCGTGGGAATGCCGGCGGCGGGCCCGGGGCGCGGGCTCTGGCTCCCGCCCGAGGTGGGGGACGAGGTGCTGGTCGTGTTCGCGCAGGGCGACCAGCGGTTTCCCTACGTGGTGGGCGCGCTCTGGAACCAGAACGCCCCGCCGCCGGAAGCGTCGGCCCTCGAACGGCGGACGCTCCGCTCGCGCAGCGGGCACGTGGTGCGGCTGGACGACACCGCGGGCGGCGAGGCCATCGAGATCGTGGACGGGAGCGGCAGGAACTCGATCCGCATCGCCACGGCGGACAACGCGATCACCATCACCTGCGACGGCGACCTGACGCTGGAGTCCCGCCAGGGAAAGCTGGTGCTGAAAGCGGCCGGCGGGATCGAGGCCGCCTCGCGGGGCGACGTCTCCGTGAAGGCAAAGACGGCGCTCGGCCTGGAGGCGGAGGGGGACACGAAGGTGACGGGGAAGAACATCCACCTGAACTGAGGCGCCGGACAATGGGGAAGCTCGCCGCGAAGAAGGGAGACATGGTGGTCGGTGTGGACACGCACATGGTGCTGATGCCGCTGGGAACCGCGGTCGTCGTGGCGCCGCAGCAGCTGCCGTTCGCGGGGCCGCTCACCGGCGGCGTCTCCCGGACCGTGCTGATCGACGGGCAGCCCGCCGCAACCGAGGGGAGCACCGCCCTGAACGGCATGCCGCACGTGCCGCTGCCGCCCGCCATGGGCTTCGTGCAGGCGCCCGGGAACCAGGGGAAGGTCGTCGGCGGCAGCGGCACGGTGTGGATCGAGGGCAGGGCGGCCGCGCGCGACGGCGACGAGGCCACCACCTGCAACGATCCCCCCAAGGAGCGGACCGCGCGCGTGGTCGCGGCCGGGACGGTGTGGATCGGATGAGCAGCGAGTTCCTGGGGGTGGGGTGGGCGCACCCGGTGCGGCCGAAGCCGCCGGAGGCGGAGAAGGGCATCGCCACGGCGGCGTACGAGGACGGCATCCGCGACGCGGTGTGGCTCATCCTGGGCACCGCGCCCGGCGAGCGGGTGATGCGGCCGGACTTCGGCTGCGCCATCCACGACGCGGTGTTCGCCACCACCAGCGCCACCACGCTGGGCGGGGTGGTCCGCGACGTCACCGACGCGCTGGTGCGCTGGGAGCCGCGCATCGAGGTGCTGGGCGTGGACGCCGCGCCGGACCCGGCGGAGCCCGCGCGCCTGCTGGTCCACGTCGACTACCGGGTGCGGACCACCAACAACCAGTTCAACCTGGTCTACCCCTTCTACCTGGAGCGGAGCGGCGCGTGAGCCCCCTGTCCCCACCCCCCATCGACCCGCGCACGTACGACGACTTCGTCCGCGAGACGGAGGCGCTGGTGGAGCGGTACACCGGGTGGCGCCCCCCGGCGGAGGACCCCGCCGGCGCGCTGGTGCGGGTGTTCGCGAAGATGGCGGAGCGCGTGGCGGGCCGGCTGAACCGCATGCCGGACCGCGCCTTCCTGGCCTTCCTGGACCTGGTGGGGGTGCGGCCGCGGCCCCCGCAGCCCGCCCGCGCGCCGCTCACCTTCTTCCTGGCCGCCGGCGCCGGGGACGACGCCGTGGTCCCCGCCCGCACCCCCGTGGCCGGCCGCCCGCTGGAGGGCGAGACGGCGCCGGCGGTGTTCGAGACCGAGCGCGAGCTGGTGGTCACCCGGACCACGCTGGAAGCGGTGGTGGTGCACGACCCCGCCCGCGACCGCTGGGCGGACCGCACCGCGCACGCCGCCGCCGCGACGCCCTTCTCCGCCTTCGCGGGCGACGCCCCGCTCACGCACCGGCTGCACCTGTCCCACGCCGCCTTCGCCGCCCGGACGCCGAAGACGGTGCGGCTGCGCGTCCACCTGGACCCCGCGGAAGACGCCCACTGGCCGGAGGTGGAGTGGAGCTGGCGCGACACGGCGGGCGATCACCCGCTCCCCGCGTCCGACGTCTCCCGCACGACGCCGTTCCGGGAGATGGCGTTCACCGGCCTTCCCGCCGTCCCCGTGGCGGAGGTGGCGGGGGTGCAGGGCGCGTGGCTCTCGGGCCGGCTGCGCACGCCGCTGCGGCTGCGCGATGCCCTCCCGGCGGCCGTGCTGGCCGGGGGCGCGTGGGAGGAGCCGGGCGCCACCCTCTTCCCCTTCGGCCGGACCGAGCCGGCGGGCTTCCTGGCGCTCTCCGCGCCCGAGGTGCTCGCTCTGCCGGGCGCCGTGGCCACGCTGCGGGTGGAGCTGGACGCGGCCTATCCCGCCCCGGCCGGCGACGGCGCGCTGGTGGTGGAGTGGGAGTACCGGGCGGGGGCGGAGTGGGCCCCGCTGGGGGCCTCCTCTCCCGGCCAGGCCTCCGCGGACGACGCGGACCCGCCCGCCTTCTCCGACGAGACCCGGGCGCTGACCCGCGGCGGAACCGTCACCTTCCGCGTCCCGGCGGACTGGACGGAGTCCGAGCTGGAGGGGCGCCGCGGGCACTGGCTGCGGGCGCGGGTGGCGGCCGGCGGCTACGGCGCGGAGGACGGCTTCCTGCCGCCCGCGGTGCGTCGCCTGAGCCTGGGATACGATCTCCCGGTGCCGGGGCTCACGGCGGTGGAGGCGCGGGTGGAGGCGTCGGGGAGCGACCTGCTTCTCCCCGCGGCCTACGCCGGCGCGGCGGAGCTGGACCTGTCCGCGGACTTCCTTCCCTTCGGCGAGCGGCCGGCGCGGGGCGACGTCTTCTACCTTGCCGTTCCCGAGCTGCTGGACCGGCCGGACGCGCGGGCGACGCTCTGGTTCACCCTGGAGTCGTTCCCCGCCGACGCGCCGGCCGCGGGGCCGCAGCCCACCCTGCGCTGGGAATACCCGGACGCCGCCGCGGGCCGCTGGCTCCCCTTCGGCGAGTCCGCCGCGGAGGCCCGCGCCCTGTTCGGCTACGAGTTCCGGGACGACACCGCATCGCTCACCCGCACCGGCGAGCGCCTCGCCGTGTCGTTCCGGGCGCCCGCACTGGGCCAGGTGGAGGTGAACGGCCGGCTCGGCGCGTGGATCCGCGTGCGCATCACCGGCGGCGAGTACGGCCGCGACGCGCGGTACGAGGGCGAGCCGGCGCACGACCCCGCGGGCAACCCGCTGTACGACGCGGCGGGGAGCCCCATCATCGTCCATCGCCTGCTCCCGCCGACCTGGCGCCCCCCCACGGTCCGCGCGCTGGCGCTGGACTACGCCTACGCCTCGCCCTGGACGGCGGCGGACGCGGTGGTGGCCGAGAACGACGGCGACTTCGCCGCGGTGGAGCCCGCCGCGGGCGCGCTGCCGCCGTTCCAGCCCTTCACCCTTCCCGCCGACCCCCGGCCCTCGCTCTACCTGGGCTTCCGCCGGCCGGGCGACGCGGCGGGGTTCGCCAACCGCGCAGCCACCCTGTACGTGGGGCCCGCGGAGATCCCGTTCGGCGAGGCGCCGGGGGAGGAGCCCGCGGAGCCGGCGGTGCTGGCCTGGTGGTACTGGGACGGCGCGGGCTGGGCGCGGCTGGGGGTGCTCGACGAGACCGCGGCGTTCACCCGGCGCGGGCTGGTGACCTTCGTGGGTCCGGCGGACTTCCGCGCCTCCGCCCGCTTCGGGCGCGAGGCGTTCTGGATGCGCGTCACCGTGGAGCGCGGCGGCTGGCGGCACGCGCCGCGGCTGGAGCGGGTGCTGCTCAACACCGTCTGGGCGGAGCACGCGACGCTGGTGGCGGGAGAGGTGCTCGGCTCCGGCACCGGCAAGCCGGGACTGCGCCTGCGCACCGTGCACGCCCCCGTGCTCCCCGGCGAACGCATCGAGGTGCGCGAGCCCGGCCTCTCCCCCGCGGAGCGCGAGGCGCTGGAGCGGGAGGGCGGTCCCGGCGCGGTCGCCGTCTCCGGCGGCGAGCGGGGCCAGGAGGAGGTGTGGGTGCGCTGGACGCCCGTCGTGGACTTCCACGGCTCCGGCCCCGCCAGCCGCCACTACGTCGTGGACCGGCTGACGGGCGAGGTGCGCTTCGGCGACGGCGTGCACGGCCGGGCGGCGCCGCCGGGGCGCGCCAACCTGCGCGCCGCGCTCTACCGCACCGGCGGCGGCCCGGAGGGGAACCGCCCCACCGGCAACCTGGCCCAGCTCCGCACCCCCGTCCCCTACGTGGACCGCGTCGCCAACCCGGAGCCCGCGGCCGGCGGCGCGGCGGCCGAGCCGCTGGACCAGGTGCGCGACCGCGGACCCCGCACCCTGCGGCACCGGGACCGCGCGGTCACCCTTTCGGACCTGGAGGACCTGGCGCTGGAAGCTTCGCCGGAGGTGGCGGTGGCGCGCGCCGTCCCGCCCGCGGACCTGCGCGAGGCGGGGCGGGTGCGCGTGCTGGTGGTGCCCCGCGCCGCGCGCGGGCGGCCGGTGCCGTCGCTGGAGCTGCTGGACCGCGTGCACGCCCACCTGGCCGAGCGGCTCCCCGCCACGGTCGAGCTGGAGGTGCTGGGCCCCGAGTGGGTGGAGGTGGCGGTGACGGTCGAGGTGGCGCCCGTGACCCCCGGCGCCGCGGGCCAGGTGCACACGGCGCTCGCCGCCCGGCTCGCCGACTTCCTCCACCCGCTGGCGGGCGGGCCGGGGGGAGGGGGATGGCCCTTTGGCCGCCGCCCCTGGCGCTCCGACCTGTACGCCCTGGTGGAGGCGGTGCCGGGGGTGGACCACGTGCGCCTGCTGGAGGTGCGCGAGACGCCGCTGCCCCGCACGCCGTGGTTCCTGGTCCATTCCGGCGCCCACACCGTGCGGGTGGCCGGCCCCGCCGCCGGCTGACCCTGGAGGACGAGCCGTGGCCATCCCGCTCCCGGACCTGGACGACCTTGCCTACGCGGACCTGCTGGAGGAGGCGCGCACGCTGATCCCGGCGCTGGCCCCGGAGTGGACCAACCACAACCCGTCCGATCCCGGCATCACCCTGGTGGAGCTGTTCGCCTGGCTGGCGGAGATGCTGGTGTGGCGGGCCAACCAGCTCCCCGACGCCGGCGTGCACGCCTTCCTCAGGCTGCTGAACGGGCCGGGATGGACCGGCGGCGGCGACCTGGACGCGGAGGTGCGCGCCACGGTGCTCCGGCTGCGCGACGACGACCGTGCCGTCACCCCGGCCGACTACGAGCGGCTGGCCACCACCGCCTTCAACCGCTGGCTGGCGGACGCGCGGGCACGGGAGGGGACGGCCCCGGACTCCGTGCTGGCGAAGGTGTCGCCCATCGCCCGCGCGCGCTGCGTGCCGCGCCGCCACCTGGGCGCGGGCACGGAGGCCGAGCGCGCCCGCGACGAGCCGGGCCGGGTGAGCGTGCTGGTGCTCCCCGCGCCCGCGGACGCCGCGCCGGGCGAGCGCGCCGCTGCGCCGCGGGTGGACGAGCCCACGCGCGCCGCCGTGTGGGGCTTCCTGGAGGAGCGGCGGCTCATCGCCACGCGCGTGCACGTCCTGCCCCCCGTCTACGTGCCCGTGCGCGTGGAGGCGGTGGTGGTGCGCCGCCCGGACGTGCCGGACCCCGCCCCGCCCGCGGCGCTGCGCGACGGGTGGGACCGGGTGCCGCCCACGGACGTGCGGCGCGCCGCGCTGGAGGCGCTGGCGGCCTGGCTGGACCCGCTGCGGGGAGGCCCCGGCGGGCAGGGCTGGCCGTTCGGCGGGGACGTGCACCTGTCGGACCTGTACGCCGTGCTGGAGCGCGTCCCGGGCGTGGACCACGTGGCGGACCTGCGCGTCACGAGCGCCTGCCCGGACGGGGACCCGGCGTGCGTGGCCGCCCCGGAGGCGCGGCACCCCGAGACGGGAGAGCAGGTGGGATTGGCCCTGGCCGCGCACCACCTGCCGCGCGCGGAGCTGCGCCCGGAGGACGTGCGCGTCGCCTCCGCCGTGGTCCCGGTGCGGGTGCGGGTCTCCCTCCGGCCCGCCGCGGAAACGCCGCGCGACGCGCTGGAGCGGGCGGTGCGCGCGGGCATCCACCACGCCTTCGGGCCGTTCGGCGGCGGCCCCGACGGCGACGCGGCCGCCGACGTCCGCGCGGCCTCCGTGCGCGCCGTGCTGCGGGCGCTGCCGGAGGTGGACGACCGGCGCTTCGTCCACGTGCGCCTGGAGGCGGACGCGCAGCGCCTGCAGGCCCCCGCGGACCCCGAGAACCAGGCGGTGCGCTTCCACGCCGGCCAGGTGGCCGCGCCGGAGCTCGCCCTCCTCCTTACCGACGGGACACCCCTGTGGGCGTGAACGACCTTCCCGGCCGCGCCAGCACGTACCTGGACCACCTCCCCGCCGTTTTCCGCGAGGAGGTGGACGGGAGTCCACCCGGCTTCCTGGGCCGCTTTCTCCTGGCCTTCGAGCACGTGCTCACGGGGGTGGGAGATCCCGCGGAGCCGGGGCTGGACGAGCTGCTGGACCGCGTTCCCGGGCACCTGGACCCCGCGCGCGCGCCGGCCGCCTTCCTGGACTGGCTGGCCGGCTGGGTGGGCCTCACGCTGCGCGCGGACCTGGAGACGGGGGCGCCGGGCGAGGAAGCCGGCGATGCCGCCGCCGCCGCGCGCCGGGAGCGGGCGCGCGCCCTGGTGGCCGGCGCGGTACCGCTCTACCGGCTGCGCGGCACCCGCCGGGGGCTGGAGGAGCTGGTCCGCGTGCTCACCGGCGGCCTTTCGCCCACCATCGACGAGATGGCGGCCGCGTTCCAGGTGGGCGTCTCGTCCACGGTGGGCAGGGACACGCTGCTGGGCGGCGGCGCGTCCCACTTCTTCCACGTCCTGCTGCGGCTGCCGCAGCCAGGGCCGGCGGCGCGGCGCCGCGTGGAGGCGCTGGTGCGCGCCATCCTGGACGTGGAAAAGCCGGCCCACACCCGCTACCGCCTGGACGTGCTCAGCCCCGCCATGCAGGTCGGCGTTCACTCCCGGATCGGCGTAGACACGCTGCTCGTTCCCGCAGGCAACCCAGGAGAGTCCTGATGTTTCCCCCTACCCACCGCCTCAACTACTTCGACCACCAGTTCCTGCGCGTCGACGACTTCACCGACGAGCAGGCGTACCACCTGGGCATGCGGCGCGCCCACAACCGCCTCCTGCACACGCCCGGCGTGGCGCAGGGGCTGGCCGTGACGCACGCAGGCGACACCGTGACCGTGGGCGCCGGCGTGGCGCTGGACGGCCAGGGGCGCGAGGTCGTGCTGAAGGAGCCCGTCGAGCTGGCGCTCCCGGACGCGCCGACGGCCTGGGTCACCGTCGCCTACGGCGAGCGCAGGATCGAGCCCACCACCGAGACCGGCGCGGCGGGCGACCGGCGCTGGGAAGAGGTCCCCGCGGTGCGGGTGGAGACGGAGCCGCCGGACGACCCCGAGACCCGGCTGGTGCTGGCGCGGGTGACGCTCGCCGAGGGCCGGGTGGCGGGCGTGGACGACGGGGATGCGCCGGCGCACCGGCGCGTGGCCGGTCCCGCGCCGGGCGCGGAGCTGGAGGTGCGGTCGCTGGACGTGTCGGGGAGCGCCGCGATCCGTGGCTCGCTCTCCGTCGGGCAGACGCTCTCGGTGGGCGGGGCGCGGGGCGGCGCCACCCTGAACCTGCCCGGCGGCCGCGCCGACGGCGACCTGCGGGTGGGGACGGAGAGCAACCGCCTCAGCGTGGGCGTGGAGGTGGCGGGCGCCGCCGCGGGCACCGCGCGCCTGCGGGCGGAGGGCGCGGCCCCGCGCCTGCTGCTGGGTTCCGCGGGGGCGGACGTGCTGACGGTGCAGCCCGGCGGCGTGGGGATCGGGACGGCTCCCGCGGCGGGCGTCGCGCTCACGGTGGAGGGGGCGCTCGACGCGACGGAGCTGCGGCAGAACGGCGCACCCGTGGTCAGCTCGCAGTGGTCGTCCGTCACGGGGGGGATCGCCTACACCGGCGGCAGGGTGGGCTTCGGCACCACCACCCCCACCCACCCCTACCACTTCGTGGGAGGGCCCGACATCGCGCTCTTCGAGTCGACCGGGGGGGATGCGTTCATCCGCCTGATGAGCAGGGAGGGACCCGAGAACCGCGTGGAGTTCTGCAACCGGCCGGGCGGCGTCGCGGCCCTCTGGACGGCCGGGGCGGGCGATGCCCTGCGGGTGCAGCGCGACGGTAGGGTCCACCTCGCGGGACCCCTCTCGGTCGGGGCTGCGCCCGCTCCGGGCTCGACGGCTCGCCTGCAGGTGGCGGGCGGCAGCGGCGACCTGGAAGCCACGGAAGGCGACTTCACGGTCGGCAACGACGTCCACCGGCTGAAGGTAGGCGTGACGACGGGCAGGATCGGCGGAGGCGACGTGCGGATCCGTGCCGTCGGCGGCACCCAGACGCTGATGCTCGGTAGCGGGGCCAGCGACGTGCTGACGGTGCGGCCCGGCGGCGTCGGCATCGGGACGGCCCCCGCGGAGGGGGCGGCGCTCACGGTGAACGGCGTGCTCGACGCCACGGAGCTGCGGCAGAACGGCGTGCCCGTAACCAGCATGCAGTGGTCCCGCATCGAGGGAGGGATCGCCTACACGGACGGCCGTGTCGGCGTGGGGACGAACGCTCCCCAGGTGCCGCTGCACGTGGTCGGCACGCGCCTGCGCCTGGAGAACGCCGGTGCGGGCAAGCACCTGGACATGCGCACCGACGGAACGGACCTCGACCTCTATGCCACCGGCGGCGCGCTGTTCGTCCACACCGGGAACAGCGGCAAGCCGCTGCACCTGAATGCGTTCGGCGGCAACGTGGGCGTGGGCACGGTGGCCGCACCCACCGCGCGGCTGCAGGTGGCCGGCGGCAACGGCGACCTGGGCGCCACGGAGGGCGACTTCGCGGTCGGGAACGACACCTACCGCCTGAAGATGGGGGTCACGACCGCGAGCATCGGTGGAGGCGACGTGCGGATGCGCGCCGTGGGCGGTACCCAGAAGCTGATGCTGGGGAGCGGCGCGAACGACGTGCTGACCGTCACCGAGACGGCCGTGGGCATCGGCACGACTACCCCCGGCTACCCGTTCCACCTCAAGGGCTCCACGGAGGCAGTGGCGCTCTTCGCGTCGAACAAGCCGACGACGTACATCGGCCTGGAGAACGAGAAGGGTGCGGACGAGCGCGTGGAGTTCTGCAACCGCGGGGAGCGCGCGGCCATCTGGCTGGCCGGCAAGGACGCGCTGAACGTCTACCGGACGGGCGAGGTGAAGGTCCCGGAAAAGCTGACCGCGGGTACCCTCCGCGTCGAGGGCACCGCCGAGCTTACCGGCAACGTGGGGATCGGCACCGCCAGTCCCAGTCATCCGCTCCACGTCAAGACCGCCGGGGGCAACGTGGCGCTCTTCGAGTCGACGGGGAAGGAGGCCTTCGTCCGCCTCTCGGCTGGCTTGGATTTCGAGAAGCGCGTGGAGTTCTGCAACCGCGGCGGCTTTGCCAGCATCTGGGTTCCCAAGGTGGGCGACGCGCTGCGGGTCCTGGACACCGGCAACGTACAGGTCACGGGGCGTCTGCTGGATTCCAAGCTCCGGCTGGAGGCGTCGCGCAGCAACAAGGTGACGCTGACCAACACGAACAAAGAGTGGTGGAAATGGGCGGACATCGACGGGATGTCTATTTCGTTCGAGCTGCCTGCGGCGGCGAAGTTCCTGGTCCGCTTCCAGATGGGGGGTGTGCAGGTGCAGGACGTGAATCGCGGGCAGGCCGGCTTCCGCTTCGTGGACGGCGACGCACCGCACGCGTTTACCGTGGCGGAGTTCCACAATACACTAGGCTGGAGCCTTCAGGTGGTTGCCCTGGAACGCATCCTGGACCTGGCGGCCGGGAGCCACACGCTGAAGGCGCAGTGGTTCGTCGCCAGCCCGGACGCGACCGCCGCGATCAGCGCGCTCGCGGTCGGATGCCACCACGGCGACATCCGCACCCTCATCGCCATCGAGCTGTGATCCTCGGGTTGGTAACGACTGCACTGGTCCAGCCGCGGCGCGATTGGTCCGCCACCTGACCATCGACCCGCGCACGCGACGTGTGGTTGGCGTGGTCTGCAAGCGGGCATCAGCGCGGGTGGCAGAGCGCCGGCGCAGGCGGGCGCCCCCACCCGGACTCGCATTACTCGTCCACCCTCCCCCAAGTCTGGGGGAGGGTTGTTGCTGGCGGAGACCTGCGCGTGCAGGTGGACATCCGGCCGGCGGTTGAAACCGCGCCTCCAGAAGCACGAAGTCCGCCTGCGCGGACTGAGCGGGCGAGACCTGCGCGAGAGGCGGGGATTTACGCATGTCCATGGTAGAGACGCCCCGGCGGGGCGTCTCTACGGGCTATCCCAAACGGGGCAGGCGGCAACGCACACCAGCCTTCGCCCTCTCCCACGCAGTTTGTGGGAGAGGGACAGCGTGCGCGGCAGGACGCGACGACAGTCGCGCGCCTGCCGTGCACGCA
>DASTLD010000186.1:0-3685 GCA_035715345.1 Longimicrobium sp. | reverse complement strand
GACCTGAACTGCGCGGCGGCTGGCTCGCCGGCGCAGGGCCCAACAACCCTCCCCCAGACTTGGGGGAGGGTGGACGAGTAATGCGAGTCCGGGTGGGGGCGCCCGCCCTCGCGCGGCCGCCCGCGACACGCGAGGAGTCATCGCACTCCCGCACTTCCCTCCCGCTCGCACTTCTCTTGCTCTCCCGCGGGAAGGCCGCGAGATTCCGCGGCCCTTCGGCAGCCGTACCCCCACGACCGCGTGATGAAGACTTCCACCCGCCGACCCGCCGGTCCGGACGCGCCCAGCGTATCGCCCGTCTTTCCGCTCCTGCTCCTGGAGACCATGCGCGACATGGACCGCCCGGAGGAGGTGCTGGAAGGCGAGAACCTGGCCGCCAGCATGCCCCGGCGCCTGGGTCTGAGCGACGTGGTCTACACCCAGATCCACCGCTTCCGCGAAGAGACGAAGAAGAAGAGCCTGCAGACGCCGGCCGTGGTGGAGGACCTGATCCGCCTGGTCATCCGCCGCCCGGACGCGGACGAGATCTTCGAGGAGGCGGGGCGGCGGATGGCGCGGCGGGCGTGGGCGGAGCGGCCGGCGGTGCGGCGCAGGATGGCGCGCCTGCTGCCCTCCGGCATGGCGGTCAAGGCGGCCGCCAAGGGCGCCCGGCGGCTGCTGGCGGAGCTGGCGGGGGCCGCGGCGGTGGAGGTGGAGCCCAGGCCCGTGACGGTGCGGCTGCGCGGGTCCATCATGACCAGCAACGCGGACCCCGGCGGCGCGGCGTGCGCCTTCTACACGGGCGTGCTGGCGGAGCTGATGACGGAGTACACCGGCCGCAAGTACGCCGCCAAGCACACCCGCTGCCACACCCGCGGCGCCGACGCCTGCGAGTGGACCACGCTGGTGGCCGGCTGACGCGCTCCATGGCCGACGAGACTCCCGCGGAGCTGCTCGCCGAGATCCGCGACCTGCTGCGGGAGCAGGGGGCCCGCCAGGCGCAGGCGCTGGAGGTGCAGCGCATGTCCTTCGAGCTGCAGCAGCGCGCCGTGGCCAGCCAGAGCTCGGCCGTCCAGCTCCAGCGCCGCGTGATCCGCGTGCTGATCCCGCTCCTCCTGCTGGCCCTGGCGGTGGTGCTCGCCACGGCGTACCTGGCCAGGCGCTGAGCGCGGCGCCCTAGTCCTCCTCCTCTTCCGTGCGGTCGCCCTCGCGGCCGCACACCTCGTCCAGGTCCTCCACCCCCGCCTCGCGGAACAGCTTGCGGCGGATGCGGCGGTCGAACAGCGCCCACTTCATCGCCTGCTGGTCCGGGTCGTCCTCGTCGCCGCGCAGGAAGCCGACGTCGATCTCGAACCCCCCCGCGCGGCTGCGCCCGCCGCCGTACGGCCGCCCCCGCAGGTCCTCGCCCAGCGCCGCCTTGAGGAACCGGTCCACCTGCATGGTGGCGTGCGTGGTGCGCAGGCTGCCGCTCACCACCTCGCGCCCGTCCTCCTCGCCCAGCAGGCCGTAGACGATGGAGGTGTGGACGTTCTCCTCCGTCAGCAGGAAGTCCGCGGCCACCGGGATGGCGTCGCGGTCTCCCCAGCGCACGAAGCCCACGCCCGCCACGCTGTAGCCGCTCGCGACGACGCGGTCGTGCAGCGCACGCTCGATGACCCGCAGCGTGCCGCTGGACTTCTGCACGCACAGCACGCGCTCCAGCAGGTCGGGGTCCATGTAGCGGCTCAGGAACGCCGCCGCGCGGTACTCCGCCGGCCGCGCGCGCACGAAGCCGTCCGTCTCGCTGTGCAGGCCGTGCATGAGCGCGGTCGCCAGCCGCATGTGCCCCTCGTTCTCCGCGTCGAGCTTGAGCAGCGCGCCGCTGGACAGGTACTCCGCGAAGATGGTGGCCGCGGCGCCGAGGGGACGCACGTCGCTGAAGATGGGGTCCAGCACGTCGTCGGCGTCGTGGTGGTCCACCACGGCCAGCGTGGGCACGCCGGCGGCCTTGAGGCGCTCGGTCAGGTGCGTGGTGGCGCCCTGGTTGTCGACGAAGACGGCCGCGTTGTAGGCGTCGAGCTGCAGGTCGCGCGCGTACTGGCGCACCTCCACGTCCAGCAGGTTGACCAGCGCGCGGTTCTCCGGGTGGCTGATCTGGCCGTCGTACACCAGGTCCGCGTCGATCTCGAAGCGCTTCGCGATCTCGCGGTAGGCCATGCCGCACGAGATGGCGTCAGGGTCGGGAAAGTCCTGCAGCGCCACGATGTGCCGCTCGCCGCGCCGCGTCTCCAGCAGGCGCGCCAGCTCCGCCGCGCGGTTCGAGCTGTCCTGCTGCGTGGCCGATGCCGGCTGCGCCTCCACGCTGGCCACCCCGCCCGTCCCCGCCGCTCCCTCCGCCCCGGCGTGCTGCGACATTCGCTTCTCCCCGCTGGTTTTTGGGGTTGGGAGGGTGGATGGTTGCCAGCGTCGTGCCAGACAGTACGGAGTACGAGGTACGAAGTACGGAGTACGGCTGGCGCGGCGGGAGAGTTGACGGCGAACGGCGGATTTCGCCACACGCCGGGACGATGCGGCGGCGCCCGGGAGGGCGCCGCCGCGGACGCATCAGGAGGACTGCGAGGGCTCGGAGCTGATCATCCAGGGGGTGCCGAAGCGGTCCGTGAACATCGCGAAGCCGCCCGAGGCCCAGAACGTCGGCTCGAACGGCATCTGGATGCTGCCGCCCTCCGACAGCGCGTCGAACACGCGGCGGGCGCGGTCCGGCTCCGGGATGCCCAGCGACACGTACAGCCCCTGCGGCCGGGAGTAGTAGCCGCCCGGCGCGTCGCTGGCCATGATGCGCTGCCCGTCCACCACGATGGTGGCGTGCATGACCAGGTCGCGCTGCTCCGGCGGGGTCTGCTCCGCCATGGGCGACTCGCCGAAGGTCGCCATGAACTCGAGGCTGCCGCCCAGCACGTCCGCGTAGAAGCGCATGGCCTCCGCGCAGTTGCCGTTGAAGTTGAGGTATGGGTCGACGCTGATCGCCATGTCCATCTCCTCGGGTTGGGGTTTCAGGCGTGGGCCAGCTCGGCGCCGGCCCCGCCGGGCTGCGGGACGGCGGGATCGGGAAAGAGCTGGCGCACCTCCACCTCGCCCTCCCAGCCCGGCCAGTGCTCCGCGTGCAGCTGCATCAGCCAGCGCGCGCTTTCGAGCGCCTCCTCGCGCGACGCAGCCTCCACGACGCCGTAGCCGCCGATCACCTCCTTGGCCTCCGCGAAGGGGCCGTCCAGCACGCGCCCGCCCGCCACGCGCAGGCGGTCGCCCGCGGCCAGCGGCGACAGCCCGCCCGTGGCGATCAGCCGCCCCTGCGCCACGGCCTCGTCCCGGCCGCGGGCGATGGCCTCCAGGAACGACGGCGGCGGCGGGCCCTGGGTTCCGCAGCCCTTGACCAGCGTGATGAATCGCATCGCTGCACCTCCTGGTTGGGTGAGGGTCGGACCGGGCTTCCTCCCCGGCTCTACCTCCCTGTCGAACGGGGGACGCGGAAATCGACATCCTCAGGCGAACAGGTCCAGCTCCGCGTCCCCGGCCCCCGCGGGCGCGGCTTCGTCCGCCGGCGCCGGCGCCTCCTCCGCGGCCGCGAGCGCCTCCTTCGCCGCCCGCCTGCCCCGCTTCTTCGGCCCGGGCGATGCCAATGCGGCGGGTGCATCCCCCGGCTCCGGCTCGGGCTCCGGCGCGGACCCGG
>DASTLD010000185.1:0-4856 GCA_035715345.1 Longimicrobium sp. | reverse complement strand
GCGAGCGACGCGGACCCGCGCTGGTACATGGTCGACATCGCCTTCCGCGAGCGCTTCTCCACGTTCGTGCCGCTGGACGCGCTGCGCGCCACGCCGGGGCTGGAGAAGATGCTGGTCATCAACCGCAGCCGCCTGTCCGTGCAGCCGGTGACGGACGCGGAGTGCCGCATCGTGCTGCGCCTGGGCCGCAGGACGAAGCCGGCCGGCTGACGCCGCGGCTCAGGCGGCGCGGCGCGCGGGGTGGAACGGGGTGCCGGTGGCGTGCTCGATGGCCTCCACCACCGCCCGGGCAATGCGGGGCTGCTCCTTGATGGCCGCCCAGTTCTCGCGCACGAACTCGCGCAGGTTGCGCACGCGGCGGTTGATGCGGATCTGCGCCGTCTCGTCCACGCGCGGGCCCACGCTGCGCACGAACTCCAGCATGGCGTCGTGCTCCGCGCCCGGCGCGTGCGCCGCGGACGCGGCCGCCGCGGCGGCGGAGGCGGCCGCGTCCGGCCGGCCGGCGGGGAGCACGGCGGCGGGCAGCTCGGGCGGGTCCCAGCGGAAGGAGCGGCCGCCCAGCTTGTCGGGCAGCTTGCCGCGGAAGCGCCCGTTGTCGTGCACGTGCGCAAAGGTCTCGTCCAGCGTGTACAGGTAGCGGCCGATGCCCCACTGCACGGCGGCGCGCTTCATGGCGCCGGACAGCCCGCCCTTGACCCCCTCGACGTCGGTGTTCTCCGCGCCGTCCCACTTGGTGACCCACTCCTCGCCCACGCGGATGGAGAGGCCGCACATGACGCCGCCGTCGGGGCCGGGGCGGAACTCGTTGCGCCAGTTCTCCGGGCCCACCACCTGGTCCAGGCGGCTCTGGATGGCGCGGTTGGTCACGTAAGGCACGCAGATGGCCCACGCGCGGCCGTTCTTCTCGCCCGCGTGCTGGATGCGCCACTCGATGGCCTCCGCCTCGAAGAACTCCTGCAGCGCCTGGAAATCGATCTCCGCCATGGGTTTCCCTCCGGATCCCGCCTGCCTCCTCCTCTCCTTAAACTTCGGTTTTTATTCGGCATCTGTCAAGGGACACAAGCTGCCTCCCCATCCGCGGGAGGCCCCCTCCCAAACCCTTCCCCCAACTTCGGGGGAGGGCTTTTTCTCTCGTGGTTCCTCTGCGTCCTCTCTTTTCAACCTCCGCGTCCTCTGCGTGAAATGCGGTTCATTGCCCCCTCCCCCGGCACAGCGCCTGCAACCGCGCACCGCCCTCGCAGCCGCACGCACCTCCACATCGCCAGGACGCATCATGCTCGACCGCAATCCCCTCTCGGGACCGAAGCTCTCGCGCAAGGGCACGGACCAGCCCTACCCCGGCACCGACGCGGCGCTGAAGCCCTCCGCCGACCACGGCGAGGAGAGCTACGAGGGGAGCGGCAGGCTGGAGGGCCTGGCCGCCATCGTCACCGGCGGCGACAGCGGCATCGGGCGGGCGGTGGCCATCGCCTTCGCCAAGGAGGGCGCGGACGTGGCCATCGGCTACCTGAGCACCAAGGAGGACGGGGACGCGCTGGAGACCCGCCGCCAGGTGGAGAAGGCCGGGCGGCGGTGCATCGTCCACCGCTTCGACGTGCAGCGCCGGGACGAGTGCCGGGCCTTCGTGGAGCGTGCGGTGAAGGAGCTGGGGCGCCTGGACGTCCTGGTCAACAACGCCGCCTACCAGATGGAGCGGAAGGGTATCGAGGAGCTGACCGAGGAGCAGGTGGAGCGGACGTTCCGCACCAACATCATGGGCTACATCTGGATGGCGCAGGCCGCGCTGGAGCACATGCAGGCGGGCGCGGTGATCCTCAACACCGGCTCCGTGACGGCCATGGAGGGCAACGACGGCCTGATCGACTACTCCGCCACCAAGGGCGCCATCCACACCTTCACCAAGTCGCTGGCGCTGAGCGTCGCGGAAAAGGGCATCCGCGTGAACTGCGTGGCCCCCGGCCCGGTGTGGACGCCCCTGATCCCCGCCACGCTGGACGACGCGCACGTGGCCAAGTTCGGCAAGGACACGCACTGGAAGCGCCCCGCGCAGCCGGTGGAGATCGCCGGCTCGTTCGTGTTCCTGGCCTCCGCGGAGGCGCGCTACTACACGGGCGAGGTGCTGGCGCCCACGGGCAAGACCACCAGCCGCTGATGCCGCGCATCGGCTACCACTGCAGCCACGAGCAGTACCCGCCCGGCGAGCTGCTGCGCCTGGTGCGGCGGGCGGAGCGGGCGGGGTTCGAGACGGCCATGTGCTCGGACCACTTCCACCCCTGGGCCACCGCGCAGGGGCAGAGCGGCTTTGCGTGGAGCTGGCTGGGCGCCGCGCTGCAGGCCACCTCGCTCCCCTTCGGCGTGGTCACGGTGCCGGGGGGGTGGCGCTACCACCCGGCGGTCATCGCCCAGGCGGCGGCCACGCTGGCGGAGATGTTCCCCGGCCGCTTCTGGATTGCGCCGGGCAGCGGCGAGGCGCTCAACGAGCACGTGGTCGGGGAGCACTGGCCGGACAAGGCGCGCCGCAACGAGCGCCTGCGCGAGGCGGTGGACGTCATCCGCGCGCTGTGGAGCGGCGAGACGGTGACGCACCACGGCCTGCTGCACGTGGAGGACGCGAAGCTGTACTCGCTCCCCGCCGAGCCGCCGAAGATCATCGGGGCCGCGCTTTCCCCGGAGACGGCCGAGTGGGCGGGGGGATGGGCGGACGGGCTGATCACCGTGGTCGGCGAGCGCGAGGGGATGCGCGAGATCGTCGACGCGTTCCGCCGCGGGGGAGGCGAGGGCAAGCCGCTGTACCTGCAGGCGCAGCTCTCCTTCGCGCGGACGGAGGACGAGGCGGTGGAGGGCGCGTGGCGCAACTGGCGGCAGGCGCTCTATCCCAGCCCCGTGCTGGCCACGGTGCGCACGCCGGCGGAGTTCGACGCCCTGGGCCAGTACGTCCGCCGCGAGGACGTGGCGAAGAAGATCCGCGTCTCGGCGGACCCGGAGCGGCACCTGGAGTGGCTGGCGGGCGACGTGGAGCTGGGCTTCGAGGAGATCAACCTGCACTGCATCCCGCCCGCCGAGCAGGAGCGCTTCATGGACGTCTTCGCCGAGCGCGTCCTGCCGCAGCTGCGATGAACAGAAAAGCATCACGCAGAGACGCGGAGACGCAGAGAACAACGGGAGAACCGTTCCCTTCCCCTGCAGTTCTCCGCGTCCTCTGCGTCTCTGCGTGAGTCAACCATGAGCGAGACCCCGTGGTGGCAGCGCGGCGTGATTTACCAGGTGTACCCGCGCTCGTTCCAGGACAGCAACGGCGACGGCGTCGGCGACCTGCGCGGCATCACCAGCCGCCTGGACTACCTGCGCTGGCTGGGGGTGGATGCGATCTGGGTCAGCCCGTTCTACCCGTCGCCCATGGCGGACTTCGGGTACGACGTGACCGACCACCGCGCCGTGGACCCCGTCTTCGGCAGCCTGGCGGACTTCGACCGGCTGCTGGCGGAGGCGCACGCGCGCGGCATCCGCGTGGTCCTGGACTTCATCCCCAACCACACCAGCCACCGGCACCCCTGGTTCGTGGAGTCGCGCGCCAGCCGCCACGACCGCCGGCGCGACTGGTACGTCTGGCGCGACCCGGCGCCGGACGGCGGGCCGCCCAACAACTGGCTCAGCGCCTTCGGCGGCAGCGCCTGGGAGTGGGACGCGCCCACGCAGCAGTACTACCTGCACACCTTCCTGTGCGAGCAACCGGACCTGAACTGGCGCAACCCCGCCGTCGAGGGGGAGATGCTGGACGTCATCCGCTTCTGGATGCGGCGCGGGGCGGACGGGCTGCGGGTGGACGCGGTGCAGAACCTGGCCAAGGACCCCGACTTCCGCGACAACCCGCCCAACCCGGCGTACGTGGAGGGCGTGGACGACCCCTTCGACCGCCTGCTGCGCGTCCACTCGGCGGACCACCCGGACGTGCACCGGCTCATCGCCCGCATGCGCGAGGTGACGGACGCCTTCCCGGAGCGCGTGCTGATCGGCGAGATCTACAACACGCCCGACCGCTGCATGGCTTACTACGGCGAGCAGGGCCGGGGCGTGCACTTTCCCTACAACTTCCAGCTCATCCGGCTGCCCTGGGACGCGCGCGCCATCGACGCGGCCGTGCGCGGCTACGAGGCGCTGCTGCCGCCGGGCGCCTGGCCCAACTGGGTGCTGGGCAACCACGACCGCCACCGCATCGCCAGCCGGGTGGGGGCGGCGCAGGCGCGGGTGGCGGCCATGCTGCTGCTGACCCTGCGCGGCACGCCCACGCTCTACTACGGCGACGAGATCGGTATGGCGGACGTGCCCATCCCCCCCGAGCGCGTGCGGGACCCGTGGGAGCGCAACCTGCCCGGCCGCGGACTGGGCCGCGACCCCGAGCGCACCCCCATGCAGTGGAGCGCCGAGCCCGCCGCCGGCTTCACCAGCGGCGAACCCTGGCTCCCGCTGGCGGACGACTACGCGTCGGTCAACGTGGCTGCCCAGCGCGCCGACCCGTCGTCCCTGCTCACGCTGCACCGCCGCCTGCTGGCCCTGCGCCGCGCCGAGTCCGCGCTGTCCCTGGGCGATTGGTCACCCATCGATGCGGAGGGCGCCGTCCTGGCCTACCTGCGCACGCACGGCGACGCGCGCTTCCTCGTGGCGCTGAACCTGCGCGATGCCCCCGCCGCGCTGGAGCCGCACCTGGCGCGGGGCCGCGTCGAGCTGTCCACGCACCCTGACCGCGAGGGGGATCAGGTGCACGGCCGCGTGGAGCTGCGCGGGGACGAGGGCGTGGTGGTGCGGCTGGAGGGCTGAGGTCCGCGCGGGGCCCCACCCCCCGGCCCCCTCCCCCGCGC
>DASTLD010000184.1:0-2908 GCA_035715345.1 Longimicrobium sp. | reverse complement strand
GGAGGGGGAGGAACTATTCGTGCCCCGTTGCGGGACCTGTGCGGGGCGGGCTATTGATCCACGACGGCGGGTGGGCGCGCGGGCTGCCCGCCGCGTTTTTCCACTCCTCATCCGCTCCACGCCATGCCGCTCCGCCCGCTCGCCGCCGCGCTGCTGCTCTCCACCCTGGCCGCCGCCTGCTCCGCGCAGGCGGACGCGCGCGCCGGCGCCGCCTCGGACGACGTCGCGCGCTGGTTCGCGGGGTTCCGCCTGGGCCAGGCGCAGCGCGAGGTGATGGAGCGGGCGCGGCAGCAGGGCATCCTGCCGGAGTGCCACGTGGACACGCACTTCGACCTGGCCTGCTTTCCCTCGCCGCCGCTGGACGGGCCCGCGCGCGAGCCGGACGTGGGCTTCGCGTTCAAGGACGGCCGGCTGGTCTCGCTGACCCGCAGCTTCGGGCTCAACGGCGCCCGCGCGCCGCGGGCGGAGGTGGAGCGCGTGCTGGCGGAGGCGTTCGGCGCCCCCGCGGTGGAGGGCGCGGCCAACGACCTGCTCGACGTGAAGATCTGGCTCACGGCGGACAGCGCCATCCTGGTGCAGTGGACGTGCGGCATCCCCGGCCGGCTGGGCGAGTGCGACCTGGGGCTGGACGCGGAGGCGGGCCGGGAGCTGGCGCCGATGGTGGACTACTGGCGCGGCGCGGTGGCGCGGCAGGCGCGCTGGCGCGTGGTGCGCCGCGGCCGCGAGGGCACGGTCGCATTCGACACGCAGACGCTGGCGGACCGCGACGGCGTGCGCGCGGTGTGGGTGCGGTCCCGCTTGCTGGCGCCGGGCGAGCCGGGCGAGCGGCCGCGCCACGACGAGGTGCGCACCTACGTGGAGCTGGACTGCGCCGGCGGGCGATTCCGCGAGCGCGAGCGCATCGAGCTGTTCCGGGGCGAGGAGCTGGCGCGCCGCAAGCTGCCGGGCGAGTGGCGGCGGACCGCGCCGGAGAGCGACGCCGAAGCCGTACTGCGCGCCGTCTGCGAGCAACCTGTCCCGACGCGGTAAGGGCGGGCCGGGAAGGCGAAAGCGGCGGACGCGAGGTGCGTCCGCCGCTGCTCGTTCGTGGGTGGTTCGACGTTGATAGGTAGGCGGAGAAGCGATTGATACGCGTCCCTCAGCTTGGGTCCGTGTGCAGGCACGGCAACCCGAGCGGAGGGCACGGCGATGACGGAGCGAGCGGCGGCAGACGGCGGCGCGGGCGGCGGGCTGGGCTCCGGCACCGCGCCGGCGGCGTGGACGAATCCGGGCACGAAGAAGCGGCGGACGCGAGGCGCGCCGACCGCTTCGTGGCTGCGTGGTCCGGGGCGGTTCAGACCGCTTCGGGCTCGGCGATCTTCACGTTGTCGATGCGGACCACCACCTCGGCGGGGCCGGCGGGCGCGACGACCTGCGCCATCGTGAAGGTGCGCACCTCCTCCGGGTCGCGGGCGCCGGCGGCGGCGGGCACGGGCGGAGCGATGATCTGGCCGATGATCTGGCGGCTGACGGGGTGCATCGGGGGCCTCCGGGGGGACGGGGACTGCGGGTGCGGCGGGGGGATCGCCACTGCGGATCGTGCGTGGAAGCTAAACCCGTCCACTCCGGACGCACAACCCGCCCCCGCCCCGCCCGCGCGCGGTTCATTTCTTGAGGCGAAAACCGGGCGTACCCTCACCCGGAGGCGTGCATGGCCCACCGCACCGCATCCCCTGCTCCCCTTCCCTGGCTGACGGTCCTCCTGCTCCCCCTGGCCGCGGCGTGCGGCGGACGGCACGGGCCGCTGCCGGACCTGTCGGGCGTGGGCGATACCACTGGCCTCGTGGCGCGCGGCGAGTACCTGGTGCGCAGCGTGGGCGCGTGCGGGCACTGCCACGCGGCGGACCCGCGCGATTCCGACGGCCCGCTGAGCGGAGGATTGGCGTTCCGCAACTGGCGCCTGGGCACCATCCGCGCGGCCAACCTGACGCCGGACTCCGCCACCGGGCTGGGGCGCTGGACGGACGCGGAGATCGTGCGCGCCATCCGCACCGGCGAGGACCGCGAGGGGCACCTGCTGGCGCCGGTGATGCCCTACGAGTGGCTCAACAAGCTGTCCGACCGCGACGCGCTGGCCATCGCCCGCTACCTGCGCACGCTGCCGCCGGTCCGAAACGAGGCGCGCAGCCGGCCCAACCTGGTGTTCCAGGCGGCGCGGCTGCTGTTCCTGCGCCCGGTGCCGGAGTCGCGCCAGGCGCGGCCGGCGCGCGGCGCCACGCCCGCGTACGGCGGCTACCTGGCCACCGGCCCGGCGCTGTGCGCGGACTGCCACACGCAGCGCCGCGGCATCCAGCAGCGCCCGGACCGCCGCCGCCTGCTGGCCGGCGCCGCCAAGCCGCCCAAGAGCTTCCCCGCCAGGCCCGCCAACCTGACGCCGGACGCGGAGACGGGCATCGGTCGCTGGTCGGAGGACGACTTCCTGCGCACGCTGCGCACGGGCATCAACCCGCAGGGCGACACGCTGCACCCCTTCATGCCCTGGCGGCAGTACCGGCGGATGACGGACGACGACCTGCGCGCCATCCACCGCTACCTGCGCTCGCTGCCGCCCATCCGCAACCCGATCCCCGGCCACGAGCACGCGGAGGGACACCAGCACTGAGCGGCTGGTTGCCGCGCGAGCGGGCGAACGGCATTTTCCGATTTCGTACGAGCACGACACACGGAGTACGCAGCCGGTCCGCGCGTACTTCGTACTTCGTACCTCGTACTTCGTACTATTTTCGTCTCCCGCTCCCCCGCCCGGACCGCCACCACCATCGACGCCACCCGGTGCGTACACAGGTAGTGCACGAGCGCCGCGGACTGGTCGTCGAGCAGGTGGGCGTCGTCGACCACGAGCAGCGCGGCCTGCGCTCCGCCCCGCTCC
>DASTLD010000183.1:0-2688 GCA_035715345.1 Longimicrobium sp. | reverse complement strand
GGCTGACCGTCCGATCTCTGCGGTGACGGTCACCGACCCCCAGCATCCCCTTGTCGGCCAGCGCCTGACGGTTCTGTCCCTCCTTTGTGCGCGTGGCCCGCGCTTCATTGCGGTCGCCTTGCCCGACGGACGCCGACGCCTGATCCGGCGCGCCGCAACCGATCTTGAGCGCCCGGGCACGACTGAGCTGCCGGTGCCGCGGGTGTCGGCCCGTACGTTGCTGCCGCTGGCACGCCTGGTTCGAAGCGTGCTGGCTGCCTCCAGTGCGGAGCCCGCCGATGCCGTCCCGTCCCCGCCCGATCCCGCCTCCACCCCCGCGCCGAGCACCGCGCCCGAGGCCATG
Organism: Longimicrobium sp.; assembly: GCA_035715345.1. Classification (GTDB taxonomy): domain Bacteria; phylum Gemmatimonadota; class Gemmatimonadetes; order Longimicrobiales; family Longimicrobiaceae; genus Longimicrobium. Next base: position 2,345 of record DASTLD010000183.1, on the reverse strand, counting down.
GCCGGCGCTCCCGGCCCAGTCGCAGCGGCAACTGGCCCAAAGCGTGGCTCGCCTGCTGCGGCGCGTATGGGAGGAGGCGCGCCGTGCTGAACGCGCCTGAATGGGCGCCGGAATGCGTCGGCGCCGTCCACCGGGCCAAGCTCGCCTATGTCTACGTCCGCCAGTCCACGGCCGTGCAGGTGCGCCAGCACCAGGAGAGCACGGAGCTGCAGTATCGCTTGGTGGACCGCGCCGCGGGCCTGGGCTGGCCACGCGAGCGGATCGCGGTGATCGACGACGACCTCGGCAAGTCGGGGGCGTCCGCCTCGGAGCGCAGCGGGTTCCAGCGCCTGATCGCCGAGATCGGGCTGGGCAAGGCCGGCTTGGTGCTGAGCCTGGACGCCTCGCGCCTGGCCCGCAACAACCGCGACTGGCACCAGCTGCTGGAGCTGTGCTCGATGTTCGGTGTTGTCATCGGCGACGGCGAACGCCTCTACGACCCCGGCGCCTACCACGACCGCCTGCTTTTGGGCCTGTCCGGCATCATGAGCGAGGCGGAGCTGCACCAGATCCGGATGCGCCTGCACCAGGGCGAGCGGCAGAAGGCGGCGCGTGGCGAGCTGCGCCTGCCGCTGCCGGCAGGGCTGGTCGAGGCGCCGGGGGGTGGGATCGTGCTGAACCCGGACGAGGAGGTGCAGGCGCGGCTGCGGTTCGTGTTCGACAAGTTCCGCGAGCTGCAAAGCGCCAAGGCCGTCATGCGCGAGCTGCGCCAGCACGACCTCGTCCTGCCGGTGCGTCCGATCCGCGGGCCGGCCCCGCACGCGCTGGCCTGGGTGCCAGCCGACAGCAGCCGGGTGCTGAGCATCCTGCACAACCCGGCCTACGCCGGCGCGTACGCCTATGGTCAGCGCCGCCAGGACCCGACGCGCCGCCGCCCCGGCCAGGCCCAGGGTGCGACGGTCAAGGTCGCCGTCGAGAAGTGGCCGGTGTGCCTGCGCGACGCCCACCCGGGCTACATCGGCTGGGAGGAGTTCATGGCCAATCAGGCCCGGCTGGCCGACAACGTCGCCCGCCATGCGCAAGGACGGCCCGGCGTGCCGCGCAAGGGCGGCGCGCTGCTGCAGGGCATCGCCGTGTGTGGCCGATGCGGACGGCACATGGGCGTGCACTACTCCGGCCCCCACGGCAACTACCCCGTCTACCACTGCGCCGCCGACCAGACCCTCACCGGTGCGCCACGCTGCCAGGAGGTGCGGGCGCTGGGCGTTGATGCCGAGTTCGAACGCGTGCTGCTGGACGCACTCGCCCCCGACCAGATCGCGCTGGCGGTGGCGGCCGTGGGCCAGCTGGAGGCGGAAGCGCGAGCCTTGGACCACCAGTGGAGCCTCAAGCGCGAGCGGGCGCGCTACGAGGCCGAGCGGGCGCGGCGGCAGTATGATGCGGTCGAGCCGGAGAACCGCCTGGTGGCGCGCACCCTGGAGCGGGCGTGGGAGGAGAAGCTACGCCAGGCCGAGGCCGTCGAGCAGGCCTACGCGGCCTGGCGCGCCGAGCAGGCCGGCACGCCGAGCGAGGCGGAGTGCGCCGAGGTCCTCGGCCTGACCGGAGACCTGGCGCGGGTTTGGCGGGCCGCCACGGCCGAGGAGCGCAAGCGCATGCTGCGCCTGGTCGTGCGCGAGGTCACCCTGGACCAGAAGCGCGAGCGCGGCCTGGTCTGGATGCGGATCACCTGGCAGACCGGCGCCGCGAGCGAGCACCAGGTGCGGCGCAGCGTGCAGGGCTACAACCACTACGCGGAGACGGCACGGCTGGAGCGGCGCATCCGCGAGCTGAATACCGCAGGTCTGATGGATCGCGAGGTCGCGGCGACGTTGAACGTCGAGGGTCTCCGAACCGCCCACGGCACGGCGTTTGTCGGCGAGAATGTCCACCTGTGCCGCAAGCGCTGGGGCATCCCGACGATCAAGATCAACGGCGTGGAGGCGAACCCGCCCCGCTGGCCGGACGGCAGCTACTCGGTGCAGGGCGCCGCGGCGGCGCTGGGCGTGACGTCCCAAACCGTGTTCAAGTGGCTGCGGCGGGGACGGCTCACAGGGCGCCAGCTCGCCAAGGGCCAACCCTGGCAGATCACGCTGCCCGACGGGCAGATCGCCCTGTTGGCAGCCCAGATGCGACGGACCAGGCGGTCAGCGAAGGAGGCATCGTGACACCTTTGGTTCCAGCAGCTTGGCGGTGCGGTTCATCGACAGGCCACTGACGTAGAGCAGTACGGCTGCCGCTTTCAGGGCCAGCGGCTTGCCCCGCGGGGGCGTGTCGGTGAAGAAGTTCAGGCCGCAGTCTTTGCACAGGTAGCGATGCTTGTTGCGCAT
>DASTLD010000182.1:0-21640 GCA_035715345.1 Longimicrobium sp. | reverse complement strand
CCAGCAACCCTCCCCCAGACTTGGGGGAGGGTGCGAGCCTGAGCGAGCGGGTGGGGGCGCCCGCGCCCGCGCGGGTGCCGGCGTCGCGAACCACCGTCTCCCACACCCGGGGAGGGTGCGAGCCTGAGCGAGCGGGTGGGGGCGCCCGTGCCCGCGCGGATGCCGGCTACACGGGATACACACACGGAGGAGAGCGCAGATGCGGCGAGGGCTGCGGACGGTGGTGGCGGCGGGGGTGATGGCGGCGGCGGGCGCGGTGCCGGCGGGGGCGCAGGAGGAGCTGCGCGTGGCGTCGCCGGACGGGCGCAACGAGGTGATGGTGGCCACGCGCGACGGCGGCCTGTACTACGCCGTGCGCCGCGACGACGAGGACATCCTGCTCCCGTCGCGCCTGGGCTTTGCCTTCCGCGCGGACTCGCTGCACGGCGCGCTGCGCATCACCGGCAGCAGCAGCGCCTCGCACGACGAGACGTGGACGCAGCCCTGGGGTGAGGTGGCCCGCGTGCGCGACCACCACAACGAGCTGCGCGTGCAGGTGGCGGAGACGCGCGCCCCCGGCCGCCGCTTCAGCGTCGTGTTCCGCGCCTTCGACGACGGCGTCGCCTTCCGCTACGAGCTGGCGGACAGCGCGGGCTTCCGCGACTTCGAGATGATGGAGGAGCTGACGGAGTTCGCCTTCGCGGACAACCCCCGCGCCTGGTGGATCCCCGCCAACCGGCCGGAGCCGGACCGCCAGGAGATCCTCTACTCGTCCGGCCCGCTCAGCCGCGTGGACACCGTCCACACCCCGCTGACGCTGCAGACCACGCACGGCGTGCAGGTGGTCATCCACGAGGCCGACCTGGTGGACTACGCCGGGATGTACCTGGCCAACACCAACACCGGCGGCCGCACCCTGCGCAGCACGCTGGCGCGCTGGGCGGACGGCGTGGCGGTGCGCGGGCGCGCGCCCTTCGTCACGCCCTGGCGCACGCTCCAGCTCGCGGACCGCGTGGAGGACCTGGCGCCGTCGCTGCTGACGCTCAAGCTCAACCCCCCCAGCCGCATCAGCGACACGCGCTGGATCCGGCCGATGAAGTACAACGGCATCTGGTGGGGGATGCACATCAACACGGAGACGTGGGGCATCGGCCCCAAGCATGGCGCCACCACGGCCAACGCCAAACGCTACCTGGACTTCGCCGCCGCCAACGGGCTCGGCGGCACGCTGGTGGAGGGGTGGAACACCGGCTGGGAGATCGACTGGTTCAACAGCGGCAAGGCCAACTTCTCCTTCACGCAGGCCTATCCCGACTTCGACCTGGCGGAGGTGGCCGCCTACGCGCGGAGCAAGGGCCTCACGCTCATCGGCCACCACGAGACGGCGACGGTCATCGAGCCCTACGAGCGGCAGCTGGACTCGGCGATGGCGCTGTACCAGCGCGTGGGCGTGCGCGCGGTCAAGACGGGCTACGTGGGCGACAGGACCGAGCACGGCCACGCGCACCAGGGCCAGTACATGGTGCGCCACCACCGCCGGGTGATCGAGACGGCGGCGCGGCACGGCATCATGGTCAACGTGCACGAGCCCATCAAGGACACGGGCGAGCGCCGCACCTGGCCCAACATCCTGTCGCGCGAGGGGTCGCGCGGGCAGGAGTACAACGCGTGGGGCGGGGAGGGGGGCAATCCCCCGGAGCACGAGACCATCCTGTTCTTCACGCGCATGCTGGCGGGGCCGATGGACTTCACGCCCGGCATCTTCGACCTGCTGATCCAGCATCCCACCGGCAGGCCGCGCGGCCCGGAGCAGGCGCGGCCGCGCACCACGCGCGCCAAGCAGCTGGCCCTGTACGTCGTGCTCTACTCGCCGCTGCAGATGGCGGCGGACCTGATCGAGAACTACGAGTCGCAGCCGGACTTCCAGTTCATCCGCGACGTGGCCGTGGACTGGGACACCACCATCGTCATCGACGGCGAGATCGGCGACCACGTGATCGTGGCGCGCAAGCAGAAGGGCGCGGACACCTGGTTCCTGGGCGCCATCACGGACGAGCAGGGGCGCACCTTCGACGTGCCGCTCTCCTTCCTGGCCCCCGGGCGGCAGTACGTGGCGGAGCTCTACGCGGACGGCGAGACCGCGCACTGGCGCGAGAACCCGCTCCCGGTGGAGATCACGCGCCGGGACGTGACCGCGGGGACCACGCTGCGGGTGGTGATGAGGCCGGGTGGCGGGCAGGCCGTCCGCATCCGCCCGCGGTAGGGAAATGGGCGACGACGTGCGTCCGGAGCGCGGCCGCGTGAGCGCCGGCCTGCGCCGCGCGCGCGGCTGGGCGCTGCTGCTCGCGCTGGCGGCGACCGGTGCCTGGGGGCCCGCGCCGCCGCCGGACCCCGCCGGGCTGCTGCGCCACGACGCGCGGGCGCGGGCGCTGCTGGCGCGCATGACGCTGGCGGAGAAGATCGGGCAGATGACGCAGGCGGACCACGCGTTCATCAAGGACCCGGCGGACGTGCAGCGGTACGCGCTGGGCTCCGTGCTGAACGGCGGGGGATCGGACCCGGCGGCGGGCAACCACCTGTCCGCCTGGCGCGACCTGGTGGAGGCGTACCAGGGCCACGCCGCGCGCACGCGCCTGCGCATCCCCCTGCTGCACGGCATCGACGCGGTGCACGGCAACGCCAACGTGCTGGGCGCGACGGTGTTCCCGCACAACATCGGGCTGGGCGCCACGCGCAACCCCGCGCTGGTGCGCCGCATCGGCGAGCTGACCGCGCTGGAGACGCGCGCCATCGGCGTCAACTGGGCCTTCGCGCCGTGCGTCTGCGTGCCGCGCGACCTGCGCTGGGGGCGCACGTACGAGGGCTTCTCCGAGGACCCGGCCATCGTGGCGGAGCTGGGCGCGGCGGCCGTGCGCGGGCTGCAGGGCCGCGGCCTGGGCGATCCGCGGGGGGTGGCGGCCACGCCCAAGCACTTCGTGGCGGACGGCGGCACGCGCCCGGGCACCGGCGCCGGCGGCGGGCTGGACCAGGGCGACGCGCGGATGGACCCCGCCACGCTGCGCCGCATCCACCTGGAGCCCTACCGCCACGCCGTCGCGGCGGGCGCGGCCACGGTGATGGCGTCGTTCAGCTCGTGGAACGGCATCAAGGTGCACGGCGACCGCTACCTGCTGACGGACGTGCTCAAGGCCGAGCTGGGCTTCACCGGCTTCGTGGTCAGCGACTGGCGGGCGGTCAACCAGGTGCACCCGGACTTCAAGACCGCCATCTCCATCTCCATCAACGCCGGCGTGGACATGGTGATGGTGCCGGAGCACTACCCGGAGTTCATCCGCCTGCTGACGGAGCTGGCCAACGAGGGGCGGGTGCCCATGGCGCGCATCGACGACGCGGTCGTGCGCATCCTGCGCGTCAAGGCGGCGATGGGGCTGCTGGACCCCGGCTACGACGGGCGCGCGGACCGCCGCATCGAGGGGTGGCTGGGCGCGCCGGAGCACCGGGCGGTGGCGCGGCAGGCGGTGCGCGAGAGCATGGTGCTGCTCAAGAACGCGCACCGCACGCTGCCGCTGTCCCGCGCCGCGCGCCGCATCCACGTGGCGGGCCGCAACGCCGACGACCTGGGCAACCAGGCGGGCGGCTGGACCATCGAGTGGCAGGGCAAGTCGGGCGAGGTGATGCCCGGCGGCACCACCATCCTGGCCGCCATCCGCAGGGCCGTGTCGCCGGGCACGCAGGTGACGTACGCGCCGGACGGCGCCGGCGCGGCGGGCGCGGACGCGGTCATCGTCGTAGTGGGCGAGGCGCCGTACGCGGAGATGGAGGGCGACACGATGGACCTGTCGCTCGACCCGCGCGACCGGGCGGCGGTGGCGAACGCGCGGGCGGCGGGGGTGCCGGTGGTGGTGGTCGTGGTCTCCGGGCGGCCGCTGGTGCTGGGGCAGGTGCAGGGCCAGGCGGATGCGCTGCTGGCGGCCTGGCTCCCAGGCACCGAGGGCGACGGCGTGGCAGACGTGCTCTTCGGCGCCTACCGCCCCACGGGCCGCCTGCCCTACACGTGGCCCGCGTCCATGCAGCAGGTGCCCGTGGACTCGATCCGCGGCACGCCGCTGTACCCGCTCGGCTACGGGCTTACATACTAGCCGGCGGAATGCGGTGCGCGGGCGGGCGCCCCCACCCGGACTCGCATTACTCGTCCAACCCTCCCCCAAGTCTGGGGGAGGGTTGATGGGTCGCACACGGAGCCTGCCACGGTGCAGTTCAGGGCTCCCCCTCTCCGCGCGCCTCGTGCGCTGGCCCGTGACGGAGCACCGGTGCCGGGCGGGCGCGGGGGGAGGGGGCGGGGGGTGGGGCCTCCCGCGGAGCTCTCCGCAGGCACGGAATCTCATCGCTTTCGCTCCACACCGATCCTGATGCCCGCATTCCCATCCGTAGCTCGCCGGACTCTCCTCACTGCCGCGCTGGCCCTGCTGGCGGCGCCGGCGGGCGCGCAGCTCACCATCCGCGTGGCGGTGCCGGAGGGCACGCCGCGCGACGCGGCGGTCTACGTGGCGGGCAGCTTCAACGGCTGGAACCCGGGTGATGCGGCGTACCGCCTGGCGCCCGACTGCGGCGAGCTGGCCATCACCCTGCCCGACGTGGTGCGCGGGCCGGTGGAGTTCAAGTTCACCCTCGGCTCGTGGGACCGCGTGGAGCTGGACGCGTCGGGCGGCGGCGTGCCCAACCGCGCCTTCGTGGTCCCCGCCATGGGTGCGGCCACCTACACCGGCACCGTCGGCGCCTGGCGCGACCCGGCCACGGCGCCGAAGCCCGCGCACACCGCGAGCGCGAACGTCTCCGTGCTCGACACCGCGTTCGCCATCCCGCAGCTCGGGCGCACGCGGCGGGTGTGGATCTACCTGCCGCCGGACTACGCGACGACGGACCGCCGCTACCCCGTGCTGTACATGCACGACGGGCAGAACGTCTTCGACGCCGCCACCAGCTTCGCGGGCGAGTGGGGCGTGGACGAGACGCTGGACAGCCTGCACGCGGCGGGCGACCCCGGCGCCATCGTGGTCGCGGTGGACAACGGCGGCGGCCGGCGCCTGGACGAGTACTCGCCCTGGACGCACCCGCGCCACGGCGGCGGGGAAGGGGACGCGTACGTCGATTTCCTCGCCCTCACGCTCAAGCCGTTCATCGATGCGCGCTACCGCACGCGGCCGGAGCGCGAGCACACCGGCGTGGCGGGGTCCAGCATGGGCGGGCTCATCTCCCTGTACGCGGCGCTCAAGCACCCGGACGTGTTCGGCCGCGCGGGGGTGTTCTCACCCGCGTTCTGGTTCTCGCAGGAAAACTTCGCGTTCGCGCGCGCCGCGGGGCCGCCCCGGCCGGGGACGCGCATCTACGTCGTGACCGGCGCGCGCGAGGGCGACGAGCCGGAGGTGTACGTGCGCGACCACCTGGCCATGGTCGACACCCTCGCCGCCGCCGGCTTCCGGCGCGGCACGGACGTCGTGGGCTACGTGCGGCAGGACGGCACGCACTCCGAGGGATTCTGGCGGCGCGAGTTCCCGGCCGCCTACCTGTGGCTGTTCGCGGGCACGCGGGACTGATCTCCATCTACCCACCCGAGGCATCACCCCCATGAACCGACCCGGAGGCACCCCCATGCGCCGCCTCGCGATCCTCATCGCCCCGCTGCTGGCCGCGGCCGCCCCTGCCGCCGCGCAGTCCGCCGCCGCCGGCTGGACGCGCGGGGCCACCTGCTACGAGGTCTTCGTCCGCTCGTTCCACGACAGCAACGGCGACGGCGTGGGCGACCTGAACGGGCTGATCCAGAAGCTGGACTACATCAACGACGGCGATCCCGAGTCGCAGGACGACCTGGGCGCGAGCTGCATCTGGCTGATGCCCATCGCCGAGAGCCCCAGCTACCACGGCTACGACGTGGTGGACTACTACAACGTGGACCGCGAGTACGGCACCAACGCCGACTTCAAGCGGCTGATGGCGGAGGCGCACCGCCGCGGCATCCACGTGGTGGTGGACATGGTGCTGAACCACAGCTCCAGCGAGCACCCCTGGTTCCGCGAGGCCGCCGGCAATCCCGACTCACCGAAGCGCGACTGGTACCTGTTCTCCGCCCAGCATCCGGGCGTGAAGAACCCGTGGGGCAGCGACAACTGGCACAGGAGCCCGGTGCGCGACGAGTACTACTTCGGGCTGTTCTGGAGCGGGATGCCGGACCTGAACGTGGAGAACCCCGAGGTGGTGGCGGAGACCAAGCGCATCGCCACCTTCTGGCTGCGGGAGATGGGGGTGGACGGGTTCCGCCTGGACGCCATCAAGCACCTGGTGGAGGGCGGCCGCGGCGCGCAGGTGGAGCACCTGCCGGGCACGCACGTCTTCCTGCGCGACTACGCGCGGCACCTGGCGAGCGTCAAGCCGGACGCCTGGACCGTGGGCGAGGTGTGGGACAGCGTCGGCGCGGTGATGCCGTACTACCCGGACCAGCTCACCAGCCACTTCATGTTCGAGCTGTCCGACGCCATCCTGACCGCGGCCAACACCGGCTCGGCGGCGAAGCTGTTCCCCGGCTACCTGCGCCTGCAGCGGGAGCTGCCGCCGCACCGCTACTCGCCCTTCCTGCGCAACCACGACCAGAGCCGGGTGATGACGATGCTGGCCGGCGACGAGGGCAAGGCGAAGGTGGCGGCCGGGCTGCTGCTGACCCTGCCCGGGCTGCCCTTCGTGTACTACGGCGAGGAGATCGGCATCGCGGGCGACAAGCCGGACGAGAACCTGCGCACGCCCATGCACTGGACCTCCGCGCCGGGCGGCGGCTTCACGACGGGCACGCCGTGGCGCGCACCGCAGGCGGACTGGGCCACGCGCAACGTCGCCGCGCAGGACGGCGATCCGAATTCGCTGCTGAACCTGCACCGCCGGCTGATCCACCTGCGCAAGCAGAGCCCCGCCCTGGCGGAGGGCGAGCTGCTGCCGCTGCGCGCCAGCAGCGACGCCGTCGCCGCCTTCCTGCGCCGCCACGACGACCAGACGGTGCTGGTGATCGCCAACCTGGGCGGAACGCCGCTCTCCGGCGTGACGCTCTCCACCGATGGCACCGGGATAGTGGACACCAACGGTCCTGGCAACAACCTGCTGGGCGGGCCCGCGCTGACGGTGGATGCCAGCGGCCGCATCGCCGGCACGCTGGCGCCGCGGCAGATCTACGTGATCGACATCACCGAGCCGTGCTGAGCCTCCCGACGATTCCCATCACCCCCGCACCGAGGAACCCGTGACGCAGAGAAGACCGCGGCTGAACTTCCCGCAGATGTTCAACATGAGCTTCGGCTTTCTCGGCATCCAGTTCGGCTGGGGGCTGCAGCTCGCGAACATGACGGCCATCTATCAGCGCCTGGGCGCCGCGCCGGAGGACGTGCCCATGCTCTGGCTGGCGGCGCCCATGACGGGCCTGCTGGTGCAGCCCATCGTGGGCGCGCTCAGCGACCGCACCTGGGGGCCGCTGGGGCGGCGGCGGCCGTACTTCCTGGTGGGGGCCATCCTGGCCAGCATCGCGCTGTTCTTCATGCCCACCTCCAGCTCGCTGCTGATGGCGGCGTCGCTGCTGTGGATCCTGGACGCCTCCATCAACATCTCCATGGAGCCGTTCCGCGCGTTCGTGGCGGACAAGCTGGACGCCAGCCAGCGCACGTCGGGCTTCGTGATGCAGTCGTTCTTCATCGGCGTGGGCGCAACCCTGGCCAACGCCATGCCCTACGTGCTGCGCTGGATGGGCGTGGAGGGCAACACGCCCAGCGGCATTCCGCTCACGGTCAAGTACTCGTTCCAGGCCGGCGCCGCGGTGTTCCTGCTGGCGGTGCTGTGGACCGTGTTCACCACCTCGGAGCACCCGCCGGAGGACCTGGCGGAGTTCGAGCGCACGCGCCGCAGCCGCGGCGGCGTGGGGGCGCTGTTCGCGGAGATCGGCACCGCCATCCGCGACATGCCCACCACCATGAAGCAGCTCGCCGTGGTGCAGTTCTTTACCTGGATGGGCCTGTTCTGCATGTGGATGTTCTTCGGCGCCAGCGTGGCCTATCACGTGTTCGACGCGCCGGACGCGCAGAGCCCGCTGTACGTGCAGGGCGCCGAGTGGGGGGGCGTGGCGTTCGCCGTGTACTCGCTGACCTGCTTCGTGGTGGCGTTCGCGCTGCCGCGGGTGGCGGCCGCGACCAGCCGGCGCGCCACGCACGCGGCGGCGCTGGTGTGCGGGGCGGCGGGGCTGTTGAGCCTGCCGCTGATCCACGACCGCTACCTGCTGCTGCTGACGATGGTGGGGGTGGGCATCGCGTGGGCGTCGATCCTGTCGATGCCGTACGCCATCCTGTCCGGCGCCCTGCCGGCGGCGCGGATGGGCGTGTACATGGGCGTGTTCAACTTCTTCATCGTGATCCCGGAGATCATCGCGGCGCTCAGCTTCGGGCGCATCATCCGCGCGGTGTTCGGCGAGAACAACCCCGACGCGCCGCTCTACATGGTGATGCTGGGGGGCATGCTGCTGCTGGTGGCCGCGGCCTTCGTGGCGCGCGTCCGCGACGCCGGCGACGCCCCGGCGGACGTGGTGATCGCCGGTGACGAGCACGAGCCGCTGACCGTACAGGGCTCCGTGCAGCCCGTGCCCAGCACCGGCCTCGAGAACAGCTAACAGCCTCACGCAGAGGGCGCAGAGGTTCAAAAAGAGAGGACGCAGAGGAACTGATGGGGTTGCTCTGCGTCCTCTCTTTTGAACCTCTCAGTTCCCCTCTGCGTGATTTTCCCAGCAGTTCAATCCCCGAAGGAGACCCCGAGGCCGCGCGCGGTGCGGACCAGCTCGCCGTCGGCGGGGACGCGCTCGGTGGCGTTGACCGACTGTCCAGGGGAACGGAGCGGACGGCGTTGCCCTGCAGCCCGACCATGCGCCTGCCCGGCCCGCCACCGCGCCTCGGATCCCGAGGCCGCGAAGGGGGCGGACGCGGCGGGTAAATACATGAATTCCATCGGCTCTGCGCCTTTCGATCCCACGCGATTGTCTAATCCTGGCGGTGCTATTCAGCCCATAGCTTCTTCGTGCCTGGCGGGTAGAAATCGAGATTATTGACGGACTCCCGCTCGCGGCTTAGAGTCGGTCGCGTGCATCGTATCCCTGCCGACCTCTTGATCAGGAGCGCGTGATGTCAGCCGGAAAAGTCACCCAGCAGCTTTATCTCACCGGCCTCCCCGACGGCGGGGTGTTCACGGTGACGTCCGTCACGGCGCCGCAGGACAGCGACTGGTACACGTACTTCAGCCGCACCGCGCCCTTCACGGTCACCGGCACGCAGCAGCAGCCCGGGTACATCGGCGAATCCGTGATCCAGACGCAGGGCGTCTTTGGCGGGGGCACGCCGCCGTACGTGACGCTCGCCTATTCGCTGCAGGTGCCGGTCAACGGCCAGACGGTGACCAAGACCGGATACCTGAGCGTCAACACCACGGCGTTCGGCGAGATCGAGCGTCCCGACTACTCGCTGCTCACCTTCAACATCGAGGGCCAGCCACCGCAGAACGTCTCGCAGGAGATCCCGGACCTGCAGGACCCGGACCCCATCTACGTCGGCTTCGCGGTCAGCAGCAGCCAGGTCCTGATCGCCGCCAGCACGGAGAACCTGCTCTCGTCCAAGGTGCTGGAGGACCTGATCGACGGCGTCATCGACGTCAACGAGGAGCTGGTGAAGTGGGTGATCGAGGCGCTGTTGTGAGGCCGGCGGCCTCTCCTGGAAGCTGGATCTGCGCACGGCGCAGCGGATCATGAAGAGAGCCGCAGAGGACGATGGACGTCCGCTGCGGCTCTTCCCTGGGCGCCCTTCGCGGTCAGTCCCCGAACGAGACCCCCAGGCCGCGCGCGGTGCGGACCAGCTCGCCGTCGATGGGCACGCGCTTGATGGAGTTGACCGCCTCGTCGAGCGGAACGCTGCGGACGGCGTTGCCCTGCAGGCCCACCATGCGCCCGAAGTGCCCGGCCGCCACCGCGCCCACCGCCGCCGCCCCGAAGCGCAGCGCCAGGTTGCGGTCGTACGCTACCGGCGACCCGCCGCGCTGGATGTGCCCCAGCGTGAGCGTGCGCGTCTCCTTGCCGGTGGCCTCCTCGAGCTGCGCCGCCAGCCGGTCCGCGATGCCGCCATAGCGCGCGCCGCCCGCGTCCAGGTAGCTGGGCTGTCCGCCCGCCTCGCGCGCGCCCTCCGCCACCACGATGATGCTGAAGCTGCGCCGCGCCCGGTCGCGCTCCGTGATCTTGGCGGCGATGCGCTCCACGGAGAACGGGATCTCCGGGATCAGGATCACGTCCGCGCCGCCGGCCAGCCCGCTCTCCAGGGCGATCCACCCGGTGTGCCGCCCCATCACCTGCACCACCATCACCCGCTGGTGCGCCTCCGCGGTGGAGTGCAGCCGCCCCACCGCCTCCGTGGCCACGTCGACCGCGGTCTGGAAGCCGAAGGTCATGTCCGTGGCGGAGAGGTCGTTGTCGATGGTCTTGGGGACGCCGACCACGCGCAGCCCCCTCAGCGACAGCCGGTGCGCGATCTTGAGCGAGCCGTCGCCGCCGATGGCGATCAGCGCGTCGATGCCGTGCGCGCCGAAGCGGTCCATGATCTCGTCGGACGGGTCGCTCTGCCCCCAGGTGCCGTCCGGCTGGCGCACCTCCAGCCCGAACAGGTTGCCGCGGGTCGTCGTCCCCAGGATGGTGCCGCCCAGGTGGGTGATGCCGCGCACCCGGTCCGCGCAGAGCGGCACCAGGCCGGGCTCGCCGTCCACCTCGTCGTGCAGCAGGCCCATGTAGCCGCGGCGGATGCCGAACACCTCCCACCCCCGCGCCAGCGCGGCCAGGGTGGCGGCGCGCAGCACGGCGTTCAGCCCCGGCGCGTCGCCGCCGCCGGTGTTGATGGCGATGCGGCGGATGCCCTCCGCCGCCGGCGCCTCCAGCAGCGCCCCCGCGGGGCCCGCCTGCGCAATCATGCCGCCGCGCCGGTGCCGCCGCGCGCCTGCTCCACGCGGACGATGCGGTACGGGTACCAGTGCCGCTCGCGCTCCGCGTGCACCACCAGCGGGCCCAGCCGCGCCGTGCGCAGCTCCAGCACCGCCCCGTGCTCGTTTTCCGCGCACAGCTCCGTGGGCACGAACTCCTCGCCGAACTGCTGCTCCGCGAGGTGCCGCAGCTCCTTGGCGGTGGTGAACATCGTCCCCACCAGGTCGTTCGCGTCCACGCGCACGTTCGCCGTGTCCCAGGTTCGCGGCGTGCGCGCGGGCGCCGCCCCGTTGCGCGCTGCCGTCCAGGTGCTCCGCCCCATCTGGCTCCTCCCCGAAAGTGGTCCAGAACCTTCGCCGGACGTCCATCCGGCAATTTGTAAGGCGCTCTTACAATTCTTGCTCGCGAGCGCCGCCCACACAAGTCCCCTGGTTGTAACGAATCTCAGGCGGATGAAATGACACCGCGCCAGAGGAACCACAAATCCCAGCAACCGAAACAGGTTAGCTCACGATAGACGCAGCGCGTCGCCCATCGTCACACCGCGGCCTGCCCGCCTCCGCGCGGGCCTGATGCGCTCCTATTGTTAGATTTACTCCCGAATTGTGCGATTGATCCAATCCCGCCGCCGGCGGCGCGCTGGTACTCACGATGCACGCTCTCCCGCGACGCCCTCCATCACCCCCGTATTTCGGCCGATGAACCACTCACACCAGGCGGAGATCCGCGTCGCGCTGATCGGCTACGGCCTGGGCGGCGCCGCCTTCCACGCGCCGCTGATCGCGACGACGCCGGGGATGCGGCTGGACACCATCGTGACCGCCAACCCGGAGCGGGCGGCCCGGGCCCATGCCGATCACCCCGGCGCACGCATCGCCGACTCCGCGGAGCGGGTGTGGGAGCGCGCGGGCGAGCTGGACCTGGTGGTGGTCGCATCCCCCAACCGCACGCACGTGCCGCTGGCGGCGGCCGCGCTGGACGCCGGGCTCGCGGTGGTGGTCGACAAGCCGCTTGCCGCCACGGCCGCGGAGGCGCGCCGGCTGGTGGAGCACGCCCGCGAGCGGGGGCGCCTGCTCACCGTCTTCCAGAACCGCCGCTGGGACGGCGACTTCCTCACCCTGCGACGCCTCGTGGCCGGGGGCGCGCTGGGGGCCGTGCACCGCTTCGAGTCGCGCTTCGAGCGCTGGCGCCCGCAGCCGAAGTCCGGCTGGCGCGAGCGGGCGGACCCGGCGGAGGCGGGCGGCATCCTGTACGACCTGGGCAGCCACCTGGTGGACCAGGCGCTGGTGCTCTTCGGCCCCGCGGCGCACGTCTACGCGGAGCTGGACCGCCGCCGGCCGGGCGTGGAGGTGGACGACGATGCGTTCGTCGCCATCACCCACGCGTCCGGTGTGTGCAGCCACCTGTGGATGAGCGCGCTCGCCGGCGAGCACACGGGCCGCTTCCGCGTGCTCGGCGACCGCGCCGCGTACGTCAAGCACGGCATGGACGTGCAGGAGGCCGCGCTGCGCGCCGGCGGCCGCCCCGGCCCCGGCTGGGGCGTGGAGCCGCGCGAGGACTGTGGCCGCCTGGGCGCCGGCGACGACTGGCGCGACGTGCCCACCGAGCCCGGCGCCTACCCGGCCTTCTACGCCGCCGTCGCCGCCGCCCTCCGCGACTGCACCCCGCCCCCCGTCGACCCCGCCGACTCCGTCGAGGGACTGGAGGTCATCGAGGCGGCCCGGCGGTCGGCCGCGGAGCGGGCGGTGGTGGCGGTCGGCGGCTGAACGACGTCTCCCTCCTCCCCAGCCCCTCAGCCCCGCCTCCCCCGCGGAGTGGGAGAGCGGGGCCGCGTTCTACAGCGGGGCCCCACCCCCGGCCCCCTCCCCCCGCGCCCGCGAGCTTCCGTGCATTGCGAGGGCCGGCGCACGCGGCGCGCGGAGAGGGGGAGACCTGAACTGCACCGCGGCAGGCTCCGCGTGCGGGAACCCATCAACCCTCCCCCAGACTTGGGGGAGGGTGCGAGCCTAAGCGAGCGGGTGGGGGCGCCTGCCCTCTCGCTGCGCTCCACGCATCACACCGATCTGCGCGTGCACACCGCGCAGGACGAGCCTACCGGCACCCGTCCGCCGTGTCCTCTGCCTCGATGCGCGTCAGCCGCAGGTGGTCGAGCAGTGCCGTGTTCACGCGGCGGTCCATGTTCTCGTCCAGCGGCGTGTACTGGAGCACCAGCACGTGCTCGCCCGGGGTGAGGTCCACCCGCAGCGAGGTGCCGTATCCCCAGTCCGTCCAGCGGCCCGTCCCGCGCTGCGGCATCACCAGCACCCCCACCTCCCGCCCGTCCACGAGCAGCGTGCGGACGGCGGCCTTCGCGTCCGTGTTGATGGGCCCGCTGCCGTTCGCGTAGTGCGGCTCCACCAGGTAGGTGCCGCCGCAACTCACCTCCACCGGCAGCTCGACCGTCGTGTTGACCTCGCGCGTCAGGCGGATGTAGCCGCCGCGCCCGGTAAAGCCCTCGTGCTCGCGCTCCGTCGGCGTTCCGCGCGGCCGGGCCAGGATCACCGCGTCGTCGGGCGCCACGCGGACGGGCGCGCTCAGGAACGACGCCGCGCCGGCCGAGTCGATCGCGAGCACCTGGTACTCGGAGAAGCGCTCCGGCCGGTCGATGATGGCGCGCGTACCCGGTGTGTCCAGCGCGGGCCGGCCGTCGCGGAAAAGCACGTAGTAGACGGTGCCCGGCACACTGTCCCACGCCAGCTCCACGTCCGACACCACGCGCATCACCGGCGTCTCGGGCGCGAAGCGGTTCTTCACCAGGTCGATCGAGCCGGCGGGCCAGCGCCCGTTCATCTCGATCTCGATGGCGTGCTCCCCCGTGAGCGTCGCGGGGATCTCCGCCCGATCCACGGGCCGGCCGTCCAGCCGCACGGACGCGACGCCGTCGCCGTGGCCGCGGACGGTGATGGTCAGCACGGCGTTGCGATAGCGCAGGCCGGAGAGCGTGCGCTCGCCCTCGTAGGCGGGCGGCACCATGGGGCGGAAGAGCAGGCGGTCGGGCTGGAAGCGCATCCCGAAGAGCACGCGGTAGCTGGCGGCCAGGTTGCCCGCCACGCTCCAGAGCTGCCGGTCGCTGTTGAGCTCGGTGCCGTCGAAGTGGCCGGTGCTGGCCACCATGTTCTCCTTGTTGGTCAGGAACAGCGCCGCCGGCCGCCAGATGGACGCGAGTCCGTGCTCCACCGCCGTGGTGTTGCCCGCCTCCGCGCCCGCCCACAGCCAGAACGCGTTCACGAACGGCCACAGCGCCCCGTTGTGGTACGACGGAATGTTGGCGATGTAGGGCCAGAACGTCGGCGCGCCGAACGCCACCAGCGGCGTGCGCGCCGTGATGCGCGCCTGCCGGTCCGCGTCCGCCGCGCCGTAGATGATGCCCAGCGCCTCCGCCAGTGCGTCCGAGCGCGGCGTGAGCGATGGGAAGGCGCGGCCGTAGCGGAAGCTGGCGTAGTAGCCCAGCTCCGGGTGCCACAGGTGCGTGTTGATGGCGGTGCGCAGCCCGTCCGCTACCCGCGTCCAGCGCTCGCCCGGCTCGCCCAGCGCCGCGGCCATGTCGGCCAGGATGCGGTAGGTGGCATAGTGCACCACGTTGGTCCCCGCCGCCGCGGAGACCGCGATGTCCCGCGGCTCCATCCAGCGCGGGTAGCTTTGCTCGCGCCAGTCCATGAACGACGTCTCGCCCGTCGCGAGCCCCGTGGCGGGGTCGAAGACGGCGTGCAGGTCCGCCTCCGCCGAGCGGCGGATCACGTCGTACGCCTGCCGCAGCCAGGCGCGGTCGCCGGTGACGGCGTACAGCTCCCACGCGGCCAGCGCCCACGTCATGCGGTCCGTGGAGACGGGCCACGAGCCGCCGGTGCCGGTGTCCTGGATGATGCGCCCGGCGGAATCCACCTTGGCCAGCAGGCTGCGCCGCACCGCGTCCGGGGCCACGATGGCCAGCGCCAGCACGGACGAGTACGCCACGTCCCGCGTCCACACGCCGGGCCACTTGGCGCCCGCGGAGAGCGCGCCGTCCTCGCGCACCAGCTGCGTCAGCTCCTCCAGCGACATGCGGTACAGCGCGTCCACCAGCCGCTCCGGCGAGCGGAGCCGGGGGAACGCGGACACGTCCGCCTGCCGCGCCCACACCGCCGTCCCTTCCGCCAGCAGCGGCCGCGTGTAGCGCGCCTCGATGGGCAGCGTCACGGAATAGACGCCGTCCCCGTCGGGGTCGGTGAGCTGCGCGGGCCCTCCGGGCCGCAGCGCGGACGCGTCCCAGGTGAGCGGCTCCACGTCGCCGATGGCGTACACCGCGTCCAGCCGGGTGATGGGCGGACCGTAGGGGGGATCGTACGATCCGCGCTCCGCCAGGCTGCGCAG
Source organism: Longimicrobium sp. (assembly GCA_035715345.1). Lineage (GTDB taxonomy): Bacteria > Gemmatimonadota > Gemmatimonadetes > Longimicrobiales > Longimicrobiaceae > Longimicrobium. The sequence goes on along the minus strand of DASTLD010000182.1, from coordinate 6,243 downwards.
CACGTGGCGCAGGTCCAGGCGGATGGTCACCTGCGCGATGCCCTCTTCGCTGGTGGGATGCGCCTCCGGCGTGGGCACGAACGGCGGCTGCTCCTGGCCGAACACGTACACGGGCGACTCGATGCGCCCGTCCGTCGGCCGGATGTAGAGCGTGTGCTCGGTGCCGGAGGGGAACTCGTTGTCCTGCCCGTTCAGGCTGAACCTGACGTGCAGCTCGCGCCCGGCGCGCGGATAGGTGCTGATGATGCGGTCCGCCGACATCGCCACCGCCTCCCACCGCCCCTGCCGCACGGACGTGTCCGTGACGACGTACTCGGGCGAGCGGTACAGCGTGCGCTGCGCGCCGAGCGGGGAGGCGGCCATCGCCAGGACGGCGGCGAGCGCGAGCGGACGGCCGTGCGTCACGAGAAGTACCACCAGATGGCGAACACGGTCAGCACCAGCAGCGCGCTCAGCAGCACGCCCTCGCGCCGGCCGGCGGCGTCCTCCGCCACCTCCGCCTTCGGCGTGGTCTGGAAGGTCAGGCCGGCCAGCTGCTCGCGCGGCGGCGCCGGCGTGGCCAGGGAGACGATCACGTGCACGGCCGCGCAGGCCACGAACAGCAGCGCCGCGAAGTGCAGGAAGTTGATGGTGGCGTACGTGTGCAGGAAGCCGTCGAGCGAGTCGCGGTTCAGCTCCGCCACCAGCCTGCCCATCCCCGCCACGAAGCCCACCAGCAGCGATGCCATGGCCCCGCGCGCGTTCAGGCGGGCCCAGAACAGGCCCAGCAGGAACACCGCGGCGATGGGCGGCGCGATGTAGGCCTGCACGCTCTGGATGTACTGGTAGAGCTGGCCGGAGATCTTCTCCATCAGGGGAATCCACAGCAGCCCCAGCACCACCAGCACGCCGGTGGCCAGGCGGCCGACCATCACGAGCTGCCGCTCCGTCGCGTCCGGCCGCAGCTTCTTGTAGACGTCCCAGGTGATGAGCGTGGAGGTGGAGTTGAAGACCGAGGACAGCGAGCTCATCAGCGCTGCCAGCAGGCCGGCCACCACCACGCCGCGCAGCCCCGCGGGCAGCAGCGCGCCCACCAGCGTGGGCAGCGCCTGGTCCGGCGCGCCGAGCTGCAGCTTGCCCTGGCGCGCCAGCACCGCCGCGATGATGCCGGGGACGACGAAGATGAAGAGCGGCAGGATCTTGAGAAAGCCGGCGAACACCGTTCCGCGGCGCGCCTCGCGCAGGTTTCGCGCGGCCAGCACGCGCTGCACGATGAACTGGTCGGTGCACCAGTACCAGATGCCCAGGATGGGTGCGCCCAGCAGGATGCCCGTCCAGGGGAAGGACGGGTCCGTAGCCGGCTTCCACATGTCCATGAACTCCGGCCCCGCGGCGCGCGTCAGCTCGCCCCATCCCCCCACCGCGTTCAGGCCCACCAGCGTGACCACCACGGAGCCGCCGATCAGCACCACCATCTGGATGGTGTCGGTGATCAGCACCGCGCGCAGGCCGCCGAAGAGCGTGTAGATGCCGGTCGCGACGACGACGACCAGCGCGCCGGTCCAGAAGTCGATGCCCATCAGCGTGGTGAACACCACGCCGCCCGCGAAGATGGTGACCGAGATCTTGGTGAGCACGTAGCCCACGATGGAGATGGCGGCCAGGTACCAGCGCGCCGCGGGCGAGTAGCGGCGCTCCAGGAACTCCGGCATGGTGTAGACGCCGCTGCGCAGGTAGAACGGCGCGAACAGCCAGCCCAGCAGCAGGAGGATGAAGGCCGCCAGGATCTCGAACTGCGCCACCGCCACGCCGCTGGCCGCGCCCGTGCCCGCCAGCCCCACCAGGTGCTCGGAGCCGATGTTGGACGAGAAGAGCGAGGCGCCCACGATGAACCAGCCGGTGTTGCGCCCGGCCAGGAAGTAGTCGGCGGACGTCTCCTGCCCGTCCTGGCGCTCCTTCCAGGTGGCCCACACCGCGCCGACGCCGGTCACGGCGAAGTACAGCCCGATCACCAGCCAGTCGATGGTCGTCAGTTGCGCCAAGGTCGGTTCTCCGCGGTGGGGAAGTGCGTGAGTGCGGAAGTGCGTGAGTGCGGTAGTACGAAGTGCGAAAGTGCGAAAGTGCGAAAGCGAAGCGGTTGCAGGCTGTAACCTGTAACCTGTCCCCTGTAACCTATTCCCTACTCCCTATTCCCTATTCCCTATTCCCTGCAGCTCCATCCCGTACCGCGCCGCCCCCAGCAGCGCGGCCCGGTGCTCCAGGATCACGTGGACCGGGATCCGGGCCATCAGCCGCGACATGGGGCCCTTGTCCAGGAAGCCGTCGCGGAAGGCGCGGCCGCGCAGCACCGGCAGCAGGCGCGGGGGAATGCCGCCGCCCAGGTACACGCCGCCCGTGGCCAGGCCGCGCAGCGCCGCGTTGCCCGCCTCCGCGCCCAGGATGGCCGCGAACAGCCGCAGCGTCCGGCGGCAGACGGGGCATGCGCGCGCGGGGTCCAGCCCCGCCTGCACCAGCGCGGGGGTGATGTCGCCGCCGGCGGCCAGGCGCGCGGCCAGGGCGGGCGGCGGCGGGGTGGCCGCCCGCTCGGCCAGGAAGCGGTACAGGTTGGCGATGCCGTTGCCGGAGCAGACGCGCTCGTAGCCCACGTGCCCGTGCGCGCGCGACAGCCGGGCCAGCAGCGCGCGCTGTACCGCCCCGCGCGGCGCGAAGTCCGTGTGCCCGCCCTCCGTGGGCAGCGCCAGGAACCCCGCCGGGTCCGGCACCAGCAGCGCCTCGCCCAGCCCGGTGCCGACGGCCACCACCGCCCGCACGCCGTCCGGGTCCCCCTCGCCGGGCAGCAGCGGCGCCACCTGCTCCGGGCCCAGGTGGGGGATGGCGTACGCGGTGGCCTGCAGGTCGTTGACGAGCAGGACGCGGGCGACGCCCAGCCCGTCGGCCAGCCGTGCCTGGTCCAGGCACCAGGGCAGGTTGGTGATGTGCGCCCGCCCGCCGATGACCGGCCCCGCCACGCTGAACGCCGCCGACCGCAGCGGCGCGGGATGCGCGGCGCGGAAGGCGGCGATCACCGTCTCCAGCGATGCGTACTCGCGGCTGGGAAAGGTGGCCTCCGCGACGATGCGGCCGCCCTCCGCCACCAGCGCCAGCACCGTCTTGGTGCCGCCCACGTCGCCCGCCAGCAGCAGGCCGCCGGACGCCGCGCCGGGCGCCGTGCCGCGGGGGCCGGCGGTGTCGGGGTGCGAGAGGTCCGGACGCGTGGGGAGCAAGCGCGGGCGGGGCGGAAAGGCCGGGGAGGCGGGCGCGGCGCGGCCGCGCGCGAGGGGCGGCGGGACGGGCGTCGCGGATTTGTCAGTCTTGTTGACAAAGATGGCACGGACGATAATCGTGGGGAGGGGGCGCCGCAACCCCTTCGTTGCGCCCACCGCGCGCTGGCGACAGAGGATGCGCCGCTTGCCCGCCTTGCGTCGGTCCGCCGCGGGGACGCATCTTTCCATCCCGCGGCGGGTACACGCGGCGATTTTGTACGTCCGCCGGACGAAATGCCGCCGCGGTGCGTCCGCCCCTGCTTCTCCCTCCCCGGTCTCCCCGTGCGAAAGATCGACCCGCGCAACTTCCAGCGTGCCACGCGCACGACCACGAAGGAGATCAACCGCCAGATCGTGCTGAACCTGGTGCGCGAGTACCAGCCCATCAGCCGCGCGGACCTGGCGCGGCGCATGGGCGTGGCGCGCGGCATCGTGACGCCGCTGGTCAACGAGCTGATCGAGCAGGGGCTGCTGGTGGAGGGCGCGACCGGCGCCTCGCCGCGCGGGCGCAAGCCCACGCTGCTGCACGTGCGCGCGCACGACCGCCTGGCCGTGGCCATCGACGTGCGCCTGAGCGAGACGCAGCTCATGCTCACGGACTTCAGCGGCCGCGCCATCGCCACGGAGCTGCTGGCCACGCCGCGCACGCCCGAGGAGCTGGTGGCGGCGCTGGCGCAGCGCGTCCGCCGGCTGCTGCAGGCGCACTCCGCCGCGGGTGTCTGCCAGGGGATCGGCATGGTGGTGCCCGGCATGGTGGACCGCGCCAGCGGCCGCCTGGTCAACGCGCCCACGCTGGGCTGGCGCGACGTGGACCTGCGCACGCCGCTGCACGAGGCCACCGGCTACGAGGTGCACGTGGAGCGCGACGCCGTGGCCTGCGCGCTGGCGCAGATGTGGATGGGGCAGGGGCCCACCACCGGCGCGGACAGCTTCGCGTACGTCACCTTCTCCGACGGCGTGGGCGCGGGGCTGGTGATGGGCGGGCACGTGGTGCGCGGCTACCGCGACGCCGCCGGCGAGTTCGGGCACATCCCGCTGTCGCTGGACGGGCCGGCGTGCCTGTGCGGGTCGCGGGGGTGCTGGGAGGCGTACACGTCCAACCTGGCCGTGGTGGCGCGCTACCTGGGCCGCGAGCTGGCCACCAGCGAGAGCTACGCCCAGGTGCGCGAGACCGGCCTGACCGTCGCGGACGTCATTGCCCGCGCGCGCGCCGGCGACGCGGGTGCGCGCGCCGCGCTGGAGACCACGGGGCGCTACATGGGGCTGGGGCTGGCGGCCATCGTCAACGCGCTGAACCCGGCGCGCATCGTCGTCGGGGGCGACATCGCGGCGGCGTGGGACCTGATCCAGCCGCGCGTGACCGAGGCGCTGGCGCAGCGCACGCTGACCCGCGGCGCCGCCGCCACGCCCGTCATCCCCGAGCCCCACGACCCCCAGACCCGCCTGCGCGGCGCCGCCGCCCTGGTCGTGGCCCCCGTCTTCGCCGCCCCCATCATCGGGTGATGATCGCCGTCGAGCCCATCGCCTACGTCCGCGGCCCTCGCGCCTCGCTGGAGGACGACGCGTGGGGCCGCGTGGAATCCGCCATCGAGCTGGTGGAATCGTTCGGCGCGGACTGCTTGGCGGGGCTGGAGGAGTTCTCGCACGCCGAGATCCTCTTCCACTTCCACGCGGGCGACCCGGGCGCCGTGGAGCGCGGCACCCGGCACCCGCGCGGGAACCCGGCCTGGCCGCGCGTCGGCATCTTTGCCCAGCGCGCCGCCGGCCGCCCCAACCGCATCGGCGCCACCATCGTGGAGATCCGCGGCGTGGAGGGGCGCGTGCTCCGCGTCGCGGGCCTCGACGCGGTGGACGGCACGCCCGTGCTGGACATCAAGCCCGTCATGGCCGAGTTCCTTCCCCGCACCCCCCTTCGCCAGCCCGCCTGGTCGCGCGAGCTGATGCGCGGCTACTGGTAAAGGACGCATCCCCGCACACTGTCCGTCCCCACGTACGCCTTGTGTAGTCCCCTTTAGGGAACTATCTATGCATTTGAGGCGAAAAGTTCCCTTTAGGGGACTTTCCGCTGTTTTTGCCCCGGATGTCCCCTTTGGGGAACCGATGGCTTCTCCCATCGGTCGGAACCCGGTCATGCTGAATTCGATGCCGCGCGAGGAGCATGCGGTGCGGGATCTCGGAGATCTCGCGGAGGTGGTGAAGCGCCGCCGGCTGGAAGAGCGGTTGTCGCTGCGCGAGGCGGCGGACCGCTTCGGCGTCGGGCGGCGGCTGCTGGTGGAGCTCGAGGCCGGAAAGCGGAACGTCCGCGCGAGCACGCTCCTCGACCTGATGCAGCTGCTGGGCTATGACGTCGTGCTGCGACGGCGCAGGCCGGGGGCACCATGAGCGCCGCGGAGCGCGTGCTCGACGTGTACGTCCACGACGTGCTCGCCGGCTGCATCAGCGAGCAGGGGCGCGGGAACCTGAGCTTCCAGTACGGCGAGCAGGCGCTGGACGAGCCGGAGAAGTTCGCGCTCTCGGTGCGGCTTCCCGTGCGCCCCGCGCCCTTCGACCACGACGCGACGGTGGTGTTCTTCGAGAACCTGCTGCCGGAGGGCGACAGCCGCGACCTGCTTGCGCAGGCGCGCCAGTTCTCACCGGGGGACGTGACCGGGCTGCTGGGGATGATCGGCGGCGAGTGCGCGGGGGCGGTGGCGCTCTGGCCGCCCGGCCTGCGCCCGCCGCCGGAGCCCGCGTATCAGCCGCTCACCAGGAAGGAGGTGGACGCGCTTTTCGACCACGAGTACGGCGCTGCGGTGACCGAGCTGCAGATCGAGCAACGTCTCTCCATGAGCGGCGCGCAGCAGAAGATGGTCTTCAGGCGGCGCGGCCAGGGCCTGGAGGTACCGCTGCGGGGCTCTCCCAGCAACGTCATCCTCAAGCGCGCCAAGCCCGTGTATCCGGACCTGGTGCTCAACGAGCTGGC